>DATATS010000107.1:0-8840 GCA_036268675.1 Pseudolabrys sp. | reverse complement strand
ATCGCCATCGAGATCGCCGGAAAGGCGCTCGCCGGCAAGAACCGCTTCGAAATCCGGCTCGATCCGCCCGAACTCGGCCGCATCGAGGTCCGCCTCGATGTCGACCGCGACGGCAATGCGACCACGCACATGGTTGCCGACCGCGCCGATACGCTCGATCTGCTGCGCCGCGATTCCTCGGGCCTCGAACGCGCCTTGCAGGACGCCGGCCTCAAGACCGGCGATAACGGCCTGCAATTCTCGCTGCGCGACCAGTCCATGTCGCAACAGCAGCATGACAGCAATTCCAGTCCGAACTCCACGCTGCTGGTTCAGGACGACCTTCTTCCGATCACCGACACGACAAAAAGCAGCTACAGCCGCTATGCCGGAATGGGCAGCGGCGTCGACATTCGCATCTGAGGCAAAAAGCCATGAGCGCCATCGGTTCGACCCCCGCGGCTTCGACAGGCTCCGCCGCCACCACGGCCGGGGTGGTGGACAACACCGAGATCGCCAGCAACTTCACCGAATTTCTTCAGTTGCTGACGACGCAATTGCAGAATCAAGACCCGCTCAGCCCGATGGACACCAATCAGTTCACGCAGCAACTGGTGGAGTTTGCGCAAGTCGAGCAGCAGATGAAGTCGAACGACTCATTGAGCACGCTGGTGTCCCTGCAGCAGAGCGCGCAAACGACCCAGGCGCTGCAACTGGTCGGCTCAACCGTGGTGGTGAACGGTTCGACCGCGCAGCTTGCCAATGGCAGCGCGACCTGGTCGCTGAATTCCACCCAGCCGGCGACGGCGACAGTGACCATCACGGCGCCGACCGGCCAGACCGCCTTTACCGGCACTTATACTGTGAATTCCGGCGCTCAGACGTTCAACTGGAATGGCCAGGGCAACGACGGCACGCTCTGGCCTGCCGGAAATTATACGCTCACCGCCACCGCGACGTCGGCCAGCGGCCAGTCGACGGCAATTTCGACGCAAGTTCAGGGAACGGTGAGTTCGGTCGACCTCACCCAGACGCCGCCGGTTCTCTTGGTCGGCGGGCAGAACTACACGATGAGCGATATTCAGCAGATCGTGGCGCCGAGCTATAGCAACTAGACGGCGGCTCACCCCGGCGTCACATCGCGCGGGCGCGTTCCTTCTGGCGAAAATCTCCGATCGCCCCCTGGATCGCGTTCTCGAGCGCCGACAACTCGAACGGCTTGCGCAAAATTTCGAACTGGCCGTCGGCGGCCTTGGCCGCATCGGAATAGCCGCTGGTCAGCAGCACCGGGATCTGCGGAAAGCGCTCCTGACAAATATGAGCAAGCGCCAGACCGTCCATCGCTCCCGGCATGACGATGTCGGAAAACACCAGATCGACTTCGATTCCCTGCTGCAAGTGACGCAGCGCTTCGGCGGCGTTTTCCGCCCGCACCACGCGGAACCCGAGTTGGTCCAGCAGTGAACTGGTGACATCGGCGACGTCACGGCTGTCTTCCACCACCAGAATGGTGCCCTGCACGTCCGCGCTGGGCGCAACCGCCGCGCCCGTGTCGGCCACTTCGCCCGGGCTGCGCGGCAGATAGATGGTCACGACGGTGCCGCGGCCCACTTCGCTGCTCACCGTCACCGCGCCGCCGGATTGATTGGCGAAGCCGTGCACCTGCGAAAGCCCTAAGCCCGTTCCCTTGCCGACCGGCTTGGTGGTGAAGAACGGCTCGAACACGTGCGCGAGCACGTCCGGCGCCATGCCGCTGCCGCTGTCGATGACGGCAAGCGCGACGAATTCGCCCTCGAGCGCGCCGGCCGCCGAGCCGGGCTTGAGCCGCACGTTACGCGCCGACAGCGTGATCGAGCCGCCGTCCGGCATGGCGTCGCGCGCGTTGACCGCGATATTGACCAATGCAAGCTCCAGTTCGCCGAGATCGACTTCGACCGGCCAGACCTTGTCCTCGATGTCGCAGACGAGCTCGATATTGCCGCGCAGCGATGGCACCAGCATGTCGCGCACGCCGTCGATCTGCTTGCGCAAATCGACCACCAGGGGCGTGAGCGTCTGCCGCCGCGAGAAAGCGAGCAATTGGCGGGTCAGCTTCGCGCCGCGGTTGGCGGCGGTGCGGATCGCCTCGACCGCCTGCGCGTCCTTCGGCTCGTTCAGCCGCTTTTGCAGGATTTGCGCATAGCCGGAGACGATCATCAGCAGGTTGTTGAAATCGTGCGCGATGCCGCCGGTGAGCTGGCCGATTGCTTCCATCTTCTGCGCCTGGGCAAGCTGCTCGCGCGTGTCATCGAGCGCGACGCGCTGCTCGTGCTGCTCGGTGATGTCGCGCACCAGCTTGGCAAATCCGATCAACTCGCCTGCGTCGCTACGTAGCGCATCCATCACGACGCTGGCGTAGAAGCGGCTGTCGTCCTTGCGGATAAACCAGGTTTCCACTTCGTACTGCCCGTCACGTGCGGCTGTGGCGAGCGCTTGTTCCGCGGTGTCGCCGGCGCGCAACTCTTCGGGCAGAAGCATGCGGAAGTGCCGCCCGACGATCTCCTCGGACTCGTAGCCCATGATATTGCGGGCGCCCTCATTCCAGGTGCGCACGCGGCCGTCGGCGTCCAGCATGTAGATGGCGTAGTCGCGCACGCCGCGCAGCAGCAGGCGGTAGCTTTGTTCGGAGTCGCGCAGCGCGGTTTCCGCCTGCTTGCGTTCGGTGACGTCGAGGCAAACGCCGAGCATGCGGATGGCGACGCCTGCCTCGTCGCGGATCACCTCGCCGACGCTTTGCAAATGGCGGACGCCGCCGTCGGGGCGGAAAATGCGCTCCTCGTGCACAAAATCGTTGCCGCTTTGGAGCGCGGTGGCGATGCTGTCCTGCACATGGGCGCGGTCGTCCGGATGGATGAAGCTCACGAACTCCTGCACCGTGCCGTGAAAATTCTTGCGCGACACGCCGTAGATCTGGAACAGCTGATCCGACCAGGTAATCCGGTTTTGCACGATGTCCCACGACCAACTGCCGAGATTGGCGAGGCGCTGGGCCTCCTGCATGTGGATATTGGCGTCCGCCAGCGCCGCGGTGCGTTCGCGTACGCGGCTGTCGAGATCGGTCTTGGTCTCACGCAGGCTGTCCTCGGCCGACCGGCGCATCGCCACGTCGGCACTGAGCGCCAGGCTCGGCAGCGACACGCTCAGCATGAAGGTGAGCAGCAGCACGAAGGCTTCGTTGATCGGGATATTTCCGAACGGCCCGGCGTGCTGGATCGTGGCCCACACCGCAAAGGCGGTCAGGATCAGTCCCACGGTCGCGGTGTCGCGCTGGCCGCGCCGCAGCGCCGCCCAGATCAGCGGCAGGATCGCCAGGAAGCCGAGCGGGCTGGTATATTGCGAGCGCGGCAGCAGCGGGCTGAACGCAATCAATCCGACGGCGACCGCGCCGGCCAGCGTCGCGGCGATGCCGAGCGCCTCGTAGCGATCCAGGGCGCGCCAATCGGTGCGCGCCCACAGCACCAGCACCGGTGCCACCACCAGCGCGCCGGCTACATCGCCGAGCCACCAGGTGACCCAGATTGGCGTGAAGTTCGCCCAGTCGGCAAAGCCCGCCAGATTGAGCGTCACGACGCCGACGCAGGCGCTGATGACGGTGGCGGGGCCGACGCAGATCAAGGCGAATTTCGCAACCCAAGCCGGCCGCGCGAACGTGTTGACCCCGCCCGACCAGCGCCGGATCAGGAAACCGCCGACAACGGCTTCGAGCGTATTGCCGAGCGCGATGACGGCGGAGGTCTCGTAGGTGCCCGCGGTGGTGGCGTTGGCGGCGAAGGCGCCGATGGCGATAGCCGGCCAGACCCTCAAGCCCCCGAGCATGACGGACGCCAGCGCAAGGCCGGTCGGCGCCCAGATCGGGCTGGCGCTCGGATTGATCGAGGCCAGCATCAGACCCAGTTTGGCCAGCACGAAATATGCGAGTGCAACGCCAACCAAGGTGGCGAGGTAACCGCCAACCCCGGTCCAAGTCCACGCCGATGCACCAGCAGGGAACTTTTTCAAACGGCGTACCCCAATTGGCCGATACCGCACTATATAATAAAGGCGCAAGACGAGCCCAAGAAGGGACCCAAAAGGCCTCCCGGCCGGGTTTTCCGCCGGCGCCCTTGTCCAGCGCCGGGCGTCCATCAGTAACCAAAAGGTTAGCAGAAACAGGGCAAACTTTTCCCGTTCTCAGCCCCTTGCTTAGGCAAATTTTAAGCCGCGGTCTGTAGTTTTCGCTGCGAAGTTAGTGTCAGTCGAGTCTTTGTGAGTAAACCAATGACCGAGCCCCACCGGCCGAGGGTCAAATACGTCATCGGGCCCGATGGCAGTCCGCTTACGATCGCGGACCTGCCGCCGCCGAGCACCAAACGCTGGGTCATCCGCCGCAAGGCCGAGGTGGTCGCCGCCGTTCGTGGCGGCCTGCTGTCGCTGGAAGAGGCCTGCGCGCGCTACACGCTCACGGTCGAGGAATTCCTCTCCTGGCAGTATTCGATCGATCAGCACGGCCTCGCCGGCCTGCGCACCACGCGCATCCAGCAATACCGGCAATAAACGCCGCCGACTCCGATTGGTTTCAAAACGCCGGCCCCTCGCGAGGCCGGCGTTTTCGTTTTGCAGCGAGACCGCGGCGTGAAAATTCCACCGCGCCGCTACGTGCATTCGCCGTTTCGCAAATTCTCCTGAATTAACCGGACGCTAACCATAAACTGGGCAAAACTTGCCGGGTGAGGCGCGATAACGAAGCGCCCCATCGCGCGTCGCAGACGCGCGTAAACGCGCTTATGGGCAGGAACGACACGGTGCAAGCTTTCTTCGATTTCGTGAAGTCGCTGGGTGCGGCGCGCATGGCGGCGATGGCCGCGGTAACGCTGTCGCTGATCGGCTTCTTCTCATTCCTGATGGTGCAGATGACGACGCCGACTATGGTGCCGTTGTTCACCGATCTGGCGCTCGACGACTCGGCCTCCATCGTCAAGGACCTCGATCGCCAGGCGGTCACCTATCAGCTCAAGAACGACGGTGCGATCATCCTGGTGCCCAAGGATAAGGTCGCGCGGTTGCGCATGAAGCTCGCCGAGAGCGGACTGCCGAAGGGCGGCGGCGTCGGCTACGAGATTTTCGACAAGTCCGACGCGCTCGGCGCCACGACGTTCATCCAGAACATCAATCATCTGCGCGCGCTCGAAGGCGAACTCGCCCGCACCATCCGCAGCCTCGACCGCGTGGAAGCCGCGCGCGTGCATCTCGTGCTGCCCGACCGGCCGCTGTTCTCGCGCGACAAGATCGAGCCTTCGGCCTCGATCGTGCTCAAGGTGCGCGGCCAGCTCGAACCCTCGCAGGTGCGCGCCATCCGCCATCTGGTCGCCACCGCGGTCAATGGGCTCAAGCCCGAGCGCGTGTCGGTGATCGACGAGACCGGCAGACTGCTTGCCGACGGCGCCGCGCCCGACGACGCGATGAGCGCCACCGACGACCGCAAGGTCGCTTACGAAAACCGTCTGCGCAACGAGGTCGAGAATATCGTCTCCTCGGTGGTCGGACCCGGTCGTTCGCGCGTGCAGCTGACCGCCGATTTCGACATGAACCGCATCACCGAGACCTCCGACAAATTCGATCCGGACGGCCGCGTGGTGCGCTCAAGCCAGACGCGCGAGGAGCAGTCGGCCTCCGGCGACAATAAAGGCGGCGCGGTCTCTGTCGCCAACGATTTGCCCGGCGCCAACAAGGGGTCGGGCGGAGGCGGCGAGCAGAATCGCAAGACCGAGGAAGTGGTCAATTACGAAATCTCCCGCACCACCAAGACCGAGGTGATCGAGGCCGGGCGCGTACGGCGCGTCTCGGCGGCCGTGCTGGTGGACGGCACCTATTCCAAGAACGGCAAGGGCGAAGTGGTCTATCAGCCGCGCTCGAAGGAAGAGATCGACCGCATCGCCGCGCTGGTGCGCTCGGCCATTGGCTTCGACGCCAAGCGCGGCGACCAGGTCGAGGTGGTCAATCTGCGCTTTGCGGAAACGCCGCCGATGCCGATCAGCGAGCCGGTGGGCTGGATGAGCTATCTGCAATTCAGCAAGGACGAAATCATGGGCTTCGCCGAAAAGGGCGTGATGGCCCTGCTCGGCCTGATCGTGCTGTTCATGGTGGTGCGGCCGCTGGTGCGCCGGATCGTGACCCCCGACGGCGCGCGCACCGGCGACGCCATGGGATCGGCGGGCATTGCAGGCGCGGCGGGAACTGCCGGCGTTGCCGGCGCTGTCGGCGTCCCCGGCACCGAGGGCGCCAGCGCAGGCCAGGGTGCCGGCGGCACGACCATTTCCGGCAGAGGCAGCATCACCAGTACGGGCGGCGCCAATATCTCGATCGTCGGCGGCGGCGAGGCGGTCGCCATTTCCAACCGCACCTCGGCCATGATCGACGTCGCCAAGGTGCAAGGTCAGGTGCACGCCCAATCGGTGCAGAAGGTCGGCGAACTTGCCGACAAAAATCCGCACGAGGCGGTGTCCATCATCCGCAGTTGGCTCCACGAGGACGCGGCCTAAATCATGCCTTCAGCATACGCCACGTCACAGACCAAGAAGGAAACCGGCGTCCGCGAGGACATCGGCGGCCTGATGGCCGAACTTGCCAGCCGTCCGCAGGTCGCGGTCGGCCGCCGCAAGCTGACCGGTCCCGAGCGCGCCGCCGTGCTGATGCTGGCGCTCGGCGAACAATATGGCGGCAAGATTTTCAGCATGCTTGACGACGACGAGTTGCGCGAAATCTCCATCGTGATGTCGACGCTCGGCACCGTGGAAGCCGATCTGGTCGAGCAATTGCTGCTCGAATTCGTCTCGCGCATGTCGGCGTCCGGCGCCCTGCTCGGCAATTACGACGCCACCGAACGGCTGTTGCAGCAATACCTGCCGAAGGAGCGCGTCGGCGGCATCATGGATGAAATTCGCGGGCCGGCCGGCCGCAACATGTGGGAGAAACTCGCCAACGTGCAGGAAGAGGTGCTGGCGAACTATCTCAAGAACGAATATCCGCAAACGGTCGCCGTGGTGCTGTCCAAACTGCGCGCCGAACATGCTGCGCGCGTGCTGTCGATCCTGCCCGAGGATCTCTCGCTCGACGTCGTCTCGCGCATGCTGCGCATGGAATCGGTGCAGAAGGACGTGATCGAGCGCGTCGAGCAGACCCTGCGCACGGAGTTCATGTACAATCTGTCGCAGAAGCGCCGCCGCGACGCACACGAGGTCATGGCGGAGATCTTCAACAATTTCGACCGCCACACCGAGCAGCGTTTCCTGACCGCGCTCGAGCAGTCGAACCGCGACGCGGCCGAGCGCATCAAAGCGCTGATGTTCACCTTCGACGACCTGACCAAGCTGGACGCCGCCTCGGCGCAGACCCTCTTGCGCAACATCGACAAGGACAAGCTCGCCATCGCGCTCAAGGGCGCCTCCGAGCCGGTGCGCCAGTTCTTCTTCGGCGCGATGTCGACGCGCGCCGCCAAGATGCTGGTCGACGACATGCAGGCGATGGGCGCGGTGCGGTTGCGCGACGTCGACGAGGCGCAGGCGCTGCTCGTCAACAAGGCGAAGGACATGGCCGGTAAAGGCGAAATCCTGATTGCCAAGAACCGCGGCGACGAAGAGTTGGTGTACTGAAATGAAGACGGCGGCGAAATATCTGTTCGACGAGGACTTCGCCGGCGGCGGAAAGCCAACCATAACGTTGGTCGAAGCCGAGCGCCGTCGCGCCGACGCGGAATCGATCGCCTATCGCAACGGCTTTGCCGCCGGCCAGGCGCAGGCGCAGGCAGAGATCGCGCAGAACACGGCCGCCGCGCTGGCGGTCATCGCCGACGGGCTCGATCGCATCCACCGTGCGCTCGGCAATATCGAGGCGCGGCTCGAGTCCGAAGCGGTCGAAGTCGCCGTCGCGGTCGCCGGCAAACTGGCGCCGGAATTGATCGCGCGCGAGCCGTTCGCCGAGATTTCCGCGCTCGCCACAGAATGCTTCCGCCATCTTGTCAAGACACCGCACGTGTCCGTACGCATCAGCGCCGATCTCTATGCGGCCGGCAAAGACAAGCTTCAGGAGATCGCGCAGGCGCGCGGGTTCGAAGGCCGGCTGGTGGTGCAGCCGGACGCGTCGCTCGCGCCCGGCGACTGCCGCATCGAATGGAGCGAAGGCGGCGTGAACCGCGACCAGGCGGCGATGTTCGCCGCCATCGACGATGTGGTCGGCCGCTATGTCGCGGCGCGTACCGCAACGACGCATTGAGGGCAGGAGACGCGAGATGAGTGACGAAACAAAAGTTCCGCTCCCCGACCTCGAGAACGGCGGAATGCCGACCGTCAGCGACGCCGGCGCGCTGGCGCCGGACAACGAGCCGACGACGCGCGGCGCCGCCGATCTGGAAGCTGTGTTCGACGTGCCCGTGCAGGTGTCGGCGGTGCTCGGCCGCGCGCGCATGGAAGTCGGCGAACTGTTGCGGCTTGGTCCCGGCACGGTGCTCGAGCTCGACCGCAAAGTTGGCGAGGCAATCGACATTTACGTCAACAACCGCCTGGTGGCGCGCGGTGAAGTCGTCCTCGTCGAGGAGAAGCTCGGCGTGACCATGACTGAAATCATCAAGGCGGACCGGTAAAGGATCTCGGCCATGCGGCTCCTCATCATCGGCTCACTCGGTGGCCAGCTCACCACGGCGACCAAGATCGCAATGGACACGGGCGCGAGCGTCACGCACGCCGAGAGCAACGAGCAGGCACTCGCCGTGCTGCGCTCCGGTCGTGGCGCCGACCTTCTGTTCGTCGATGTCAGCCTCGATATCCGCGATCTCGTCGCGCGCCTCGACG
>DATATS010000106.1:0-10988 GCA_036268675.1 Pseudolabrys sp. | reverse complement strand
GACCCCGCGCAATGTGCGCAGGCTCACCTGGCTGCCGCCGACCTGCGGCTACCGGCTGGTGGCGGAGGGCAAGGATCTGGCCTGGTGGCACCCGCTCAAGTCGGGCTCGCCCGACACCGTGCACGAAGCCGGCGTCTCGGTCCGCGGGCGCGTTTCCGCGAGCGAGAAGGACGTGCCGGACGAGCGGCTCGAGGATTTTATTGTCAGTTGGCCGGGGAAGTGGCCGAAGGGGGCGAGGGGGAAGCAGAAGCGCCGTTAGAGGTAAAAGCGGGCGCGGAGATCGAGCCCCGCCATAACCGAAACTCAACCTTGCTCCACGTTTCGCGCGCCGGTAGCGTCCGATTCGGAGGACACGTCGGATGGCCGATAAGAATCTTTTCGACCGCTATCTTCTGGCGCTCCGCAAGACGCCGGTCGACGAAAAGACCGAGCACACAGATCGCTCAGCGCTCCAGACGCTGCTGCAGGCGCTTGCGGATGACAGCTCAACTGGCATCGCCGTCCAGCATGAGCCGAAGCGCGTGGCTGACAAGGGCGCTCCCGATTTTAAGATCACTAAGTCCGGCCTCATTCTCGGTTACGTCGAGAACAAGGCGATCGGCGAACCTCTCGACAAGGTTCTGAAATCCGATCAGATCAAGCGCTACAAGAGCCTTTCGCAGAACATCGTTCTTACCGACTACCTGCACTTCATCTGGATCAACAAGGACGGCATCCAGCGCGAGACGCTTTGCCACGCCACCGATCTTCAAAATACAAAATTCAAGCTAAAAGAAGATCGCACCGCAGCGGTTGCAAAATTACTGCAAGGGTTCTTCTCGACGGCGCCCGAAGGTATCGGCAGCGCACAGAAATTAGCGCTGGCGCTGGCGACGCGCAGCAAGCTGCTGCACGACTATCTCGGCGAGGAACTGGTACGCCAGGAGCGGGAGCACAAGGAAGGACGGCTTTATGGACTTTTTCAAATCTTCCGCGATCAGGTCTTCCATGAACTGACGCTTAACGAATTCGCCGACGCGTTTGCGCAAATGCTGGCTTACGGCTTGTTTCTGGCGCGGCTCAATTCAGATTCAAATCTGATCACCTTGCACAACGCGCGAGAATACGTGCCGGGGTCTTTCCGACTTATCCGCGAATTGGTCGACTTTCTCACTGAGCTTGAGAAAGCCGAATATCGCGACGTCCGCTGGGTGGTCGAAGAGGTCTTGTCCATCGTCAATGACTTGAAGCTGACGGAAATTCACGAGGACCTATCTTTTCGGCATCGTAAGGCGATTAGTCGCAAGGTCCGGGCAGGCGATGAAGAAGAGCATCGATTATTCGAACGCGACCCCTTCATCTATTTTTATGAGGACTACTTAAAAGCTTACGATGCAGCCACGCGCAAGGCCCGCGGCGTCTATTACACGCCGCCACCGATCGTGAACTTCATCGTGCGTGCTGTGGACGACATTCTGAAAGAGAGTTTCGGCATTCCCGATGGATTGGCCAACCACCAGCGCGTGACTGTGCTCGACTTCGCTTGCGGCACCGGCACGTTTCTCTTGGAGGCGTTTCAGCGCATCTTCGACAATATCGGTGGGCCCGACGACAGTCGCGCCGACCTCATCGTGCGCGATCATCTTTTGAAGAACGTGTTCGGCTTCGAATATTTGATTGCGCCCTATACGATCGCGCACCTGAAGCTATCGCAGTATCTCAAGGACCAAAATCACGCGCTGAAAAACGAAGAGCGGTTGCAGGTTTTTCTGACTAACACGCTGGAACCCATTCATCCGGAACCGAATTTTCTGCTACCCGCGATCACACAAGAAGCCGAAGCCGCCCAGACGGTGAAAGACCGGCCCATCCTCGTCATTACTGGCAATCCGCCTTATTCGGCGCATTCGAAGAACAAAGGTGAATGGATCACTGCGGCCATTGAACCCTACAAGATGGTCGATGGAAAACACTTTGGAGAGAAGAAGCATTGGCTACATGACGACTACGTTAAGTTTATCCGCTTCGCACAATTGAAAATGGACGCCGTTGAGGAGGGGATAGTTGGCATCATTACGAACCATTCGTGGCTCGATAATCCGACCTTTCGTGGCATGCGCCAATCACTCACACGCAGCTTCGAACAGATTTATGTTCTCGATCTTCATGGGAACGCCAAGAAGAAGGAGCGCGCACCCGATGGTTCATTGGATGAAAACGTATTTGACATTGAGCAGGGTGTTGCGATCAGTCTATTTGTGAAGCGGCCCGGACTGGAGCAAGGCGTATGGCGCGGCGACTATTGGGGAAGTCGCCTGGCAAAATACCAAACAGTTGCTAGCAATTCTTTTGGAAGTTTTAAATGGAGTCGGCTTGAGGTCGCCTCGCCTCAATATCTTTTTAAATCGTTGGGCTCTAACGGGGGCGCACAAGCCTACAGCGTATATTGGGCAATTCCTGATGTGTTTCTCAACAATACACCGGGTATAATTACGGCTCGTGATCGATTTTCAATTGGGTTTCGCCCTGCGGAGCTAGACCAGCGAGTTTCAAGATTAATTGATTCAAGGGATACGGACAAAGAGTTGCGCGAAAAATACGATCTTAAAGATACGCGAGGCTGGTCATTGACAAAAGCGCGGGAAGCGCTTCGTGAAGGTCCAGACTGGAAAACCTCCATACGACCGATTCTCCAGGCGCCGTTCGATCGTCGCTACGTTGCCTATGACATTCGTCTGATAGATTGGGGACGTTGGAATTTTACTTCTCGGCTGTCTAACAATAAGTTGGGACTGTGTCTTCCCCGCAAGATCGATATTCAGAGGCCTTGGGATCACGTCTTTGTGGCAGACGAACTCATTTCGCACCACGCCCTTTCGATGAAGGAGGTCAACTACATTTTTCCGTTGAACATAGACAGTCGAGAGAATATCTCGCCAAAATTTCGGGCCTTTATCGATGAACGCTACGAGCCTCACTACACACCGGAAGAAATTTTCGGCTACATCTATGCCGTACTACACGCGCCGACTTATCGAAACCGCTACGCCGAGTTCTTGCGCATCGATTTTCCGCGCGTGCCATTTCCCGAGTTGGCTAACGATTTCGAAAATTTGTCGGTGCTCGGCTGGGCTTTAGTGCAGGCGCACCTGTTGCGCGAGGTGCCACGACGAAGACTTGCCGTCTACCAAGGTAAGGGTGAGCACATGGTCGAGGCGGTGCGCTATTCGACAGAGGATCAGGCGGCTTCGATTAACAAGACGCAATTCTTCAAGCCAATACCGGAGGCTGTGTGGAACTTCGACATCGGCGGGTATCAGGTGCTCGACAAATACCTGAAGTCGCGCAAGGGCCGGAAACTGTCGCTGGATGAGATCAATCACGTCGGCGCCATTGCCGACAGTTTGGCCTTCACTATCGAGCAGATGGCGAAAATCGATGAGGCCTACAAAGCGGCCTTTGTAGAGCGGGGATAATTCCGAGGTAACGCTCGTTCGGCCCGGGATGTTGGCGCATGATACGCCCGATTCGTCTTTCCGAGCACAGCGAACTCATGACCTTCCCTGACGAACCGGATGATCACGAGCCGGAAATGCAAACCGACCTGTTCGGCGCGGACCCTGTTCCCGCCTATCGGCCGGACCCCGAAAAGGTGCGCTCGCGGCTCCATAAAATTCTTGCCGAGGCGAAAGCCGCGAAAAAGCTTCCTTGGGAGCCGACGACGGTCTCGCTTTATCGCACTATCTTTCCGCAGATGACGAATTGGCTGCCAGAGGATGAAGGCGCGCAACTGCGTTTCCAGTTCGAAGAGGAATTGGCGCGGCTGGAAGCAGCCTGAGAATCCAAGGAATAAAGTCCTTGACACCCTAACGCTGCTCCCTTAGCCTTTCCGCACTCTCCCCCAATCCCATCGCATCACAACGCGCGCCGCATCACGGCGCGCAAAGGCTATTCCCATGCCTCTCTCCTCCCACATCACCCCCGATCCGCTGCGCGCTCCCACAATGGACGAGATCGAGCGCGCGCGTTCGATGTATGCCGAGAAGTTCACCGTCGCGCGCTGTCTCGCCGCCGGCAATATGAGCCACGGCACGCTTTATTATTGGCTCGACGGCGGGCCGCGCGACGACAAGGGCGTAGCCCTGCTGCCGCCGATCGCGCGCCGGCGTCAGATCGCCGGCAAGCGCCGCAAGCCGCTCGCCGGCTCCAGCGTCTCGCTGCTCGCCCGCCTCACGCGCACCGCCGAGCGCCAGGCGCTCGACATCGAGCAGCGCCTGTCGCGCCCGGCCGTTAGCGGGCCCGAGCGCGAACGCGACGTGCGCATCCTGGCGATGCTCACGCGCACGCTGCGCGACGTCGTCGCCATGGCGCCGGACGGGCTCGCGCAAAGAGACGCACAAGACGCCGAGCACGATCCCGTGCCGGACAATATCGACGAGTTCCGCTACGAGCTTGCACGTCGCATCAATGCCTTCGTCGCGGCGCGGCGCGCACAGAAGCAGATGGCGGAGATGTCCGCCGCCGGCGATGCTAGCGCGGCGCAATCGGAAAATCATACTCCCGCGCCGGATGCGGCCCGTAGCTGAAGTGCCACCATTCGCGGAAATAATTGTGAAAGCCGTGCGCGTGCATGGCGGCGTTGAGAATGTCGCGGCGGCGTTTCTGTTCGGCTGAGATCGCGCCGCTGTGCGTTCGGCTGATGGTGTCGAGGCAGTCGAAGCCCGTCCCCATGTCGAGCGAGGTATCGGCTTCGCGTTGTGCTGCCGGCGCGGTGCAGGGGGCGTCAGCTTTGCGCGTGCCGGAGGCGGGCGTGCGTTCGCGCGCAACAAGCGTGAGATCGATCGCGGTGCCGGTCGAATGCGCCGAATGCGAAGCGATATAGCCGAGCGTGAACAATTCGCGTTTGCGCACGCGCGGGTAGAAGCGCTTGTTGCCGTCGCGGCTGCCATCCTGCGACCAGCGCCACATGGCGCGCACGGCGCGGGCCGGGCGGTAGCAGTCGTACACTTTCAGCCCGAGATTGTTCCTGGCGAGGTCGGCCTGCACGCGCGCCAGCGCCCGCGCGACGTCGGCGCGCAGCACGCATTCGCCCGCCTGGTAGCCGGGCAGGGGACGGCCGGTGAAATTATTCGCGGTCGCGTAGCGGATGTCCTGCGCGATGGTGGCGTCCACGTCGCGCAGGTAAACGAAGCCTTTGGACGTGCCGGTTTGCGGCAGTCCGCGCGCCTGCGCCGGCGCTGCGAATGCCAAGAATAGAAGCAAGAGTAAAAGCGAGAGTAAAAATATGAGCGCTTTCGGGTTCCGCATGGCGTCCTGCATGCCCCGCGGCGGCCGCGCGGGCAACCGAAAAGCATGGCACCTGTGCCGTCCCCGCCATTGCCAAATCGCCCTGCGCGCGGCATCAAGCGCGCGCCATGGACGCCAAAACCCCCGATCACAAGCCCGCCAGGCCGAAAGCCTCCGCGCCGGCCAAATCGCCGGCGAAAGCCGCGTCGGTAAAGCCGCGCGCGCTCAGCCACCCGGAGGTGCGCACGATCGTGCTCGGCATCATGCTGGCGATGTTCCTCGGCGCGCTCGACCAGACCATCGTCGCCACCGCCCTGCCGACCATCGGGCGGCATTTCCGCGATCTCGGCGATCTGTCCTGGGTGGTGACGGCCTATCTCCTGACCGGCACGGCGGTGACGCCGCTCTACGGCAAGCTGTCCGACATCCACGGCCGGCGCGCGATGATGCTCACGGCCATCGGCGTCTTCATGCTCGGCTCGCTGGCCTGCGCCCTGGCGCCGAGCATGACCGCGCTGGTGTTCTCGCGGGCGCTGCAAGGGCTCGGCGGCGGCGGGCTGATGGCGCTATCGCAGACCATCATCGCCGACATCGTCTCGCCGCGCGAGCGCGGCCGCTATCAGGGCTATATCGGCGCGGTGTTCGCGACCTCCTCGGTCGGCGGGCCGGTGCTGGGCGGATTCCTCACCGAGCATCTCGACTGGTCGCTCATCTTCTGGATCAATCTGCCGCTCGGTCTGGCGGCCTTGGGCATGACGTCGAACGTGCTCAAGCGCGTGCCGTTTCATCCGCGCAAGCATAGTCTCGACATCGTCGGCGCGGCGCTGATGATGACGGCGGCGGTCGCGCTGCTGCTGGCGCTGTCCTGGGGCGGGCGCAAGTTCGACTGGATATCGCCTGAAACGGGTGCGCTGCTGCTTGTCTCAGCGATCTTGTGGGGCCTGTTCGCCTGGCGGCTGGTGACGACGATCGAGCCGTTTTTGCCGCTCACCGTGCTCGGCAATGCCGTGGTGCGCTGTGCGGCGCTCGCCGGCGCTTGCGGCATGGGTACGCTGGTCGGCATGACGATTTTCGTGCCGCTCTATTTCGAGACGGTGCGGCATCTTTCCGCCGGCCAGTCCGGGCTGGCGCTGATCCCGCTGATGAGCGCGACGGTGGTGTTCGCCACCATCACCGGCCGGCTGATGATGCATGTGCGGCACTACAAGCGCATATCGCTCGCCGGCATGGCGGCCTCGATCCTGGCGCTGGCGGCGCTGGCGATCTGGCCGGTGGAAATGCAGATCGTGCCGGTGCTGGTGCTGCTCGCGGTCGTCGGCAGTGGATTGGGCACCGTTTTTCCGGTGTCGACGGTGGCGATGCAAAACGCCGTCACCCAGCACCAGATGGGCATCGCCACAGGCGCTGCCAATTTCTTTCGCGCGCTGATGTCCGCGCTCGTCGTTGCGGTGCTGGGCGCGATCGTGCTGGGCGGGCTTGGCGGGGGAACCGGCATGTCGATGGAAATGCTGGCGCGCCAGGCGTCCGCGCACGAACTCAGCTTTGCGTTCCGCTGCGTCTTCATGGCTTGCGCGCTGGTGCTCGCCTTCGGCATGGCGTTCCTCATTGCGATGGAGGAGCGCGCGCTTAAAGGTCCGCCGACAGCGGCAGCCGAAGCCCCCGCCGCGCCGGCAACGCCGATCCCGGCGGAATAGCGCACACTCGCTCGAACAAAAAAGGACGGGCCTTGCGGGCCCGTCCCTGTTGTCTTGCGCCGTTTCTTGCGCCGCTTCTTGCGCCGTTTTTTTGCGCCGTGTGTTGGCTCAGGCGGCCTTGCCGACCGGCACCGCGATGAAGCGGGTGGCGTCGGCGGTCTTCACGCGCATCAGCACGTCGTGCTTGCCGCTGGAGCGCGCTTCGCCCATCGCCTTGCGCACGTCGGAGGCGTTGCCGACCGACTTGCCGCCGACATCGAGAATGACGTCGCCGGTCTTGAAGCCGCGTTCCGCCGCCGGTCCGTCCGGATCCACGTTGACGACCGCAACGCCTTTGCCGCCGGCGCCGGCGACATCGGCCGCGGGCGCAAGCGTCAGGCCGAGATGCGGCACGCCGTTCTCGGCGGTGCCGTGATGGTTCTCGGCGCTGGCGGTGCGTTCGTTCTTCATCTTGCCGAGCGTGACGTCCATCGTCTTGCTCTCGCCGTTATGCAGCAGCGTGAGCTTCACCGACGTGCCCGGCGCCATCATGCCGATGGTCTGGGCGAGACCGCGCGAACCCTTGAAGGCCTTGCCGTTGACCTGCGTGATCACGTCGCCGGCCTTGATCCCGGCTTTGGCGGCGGGACTGTCGACTTGCGGGGAATCGACGATCGCGCCTTCGGCAGTCTTAAGCCCGAGGCTGTCGGCGATGTCGGCGGTCACCGGCTGGATCTGCACGCCGAGCCAGGCGCGATTGACAACGCCGTGCTCCTTGAGCTGGGCGACGATCATCTTGGCGGTCGGCGCCGGAATATCGAAGCCGATGCCGACCGAGCCGCCGGACGGCGAGAAGATCGCGGTGTTCACGCCGATGACGTTGCCATTGACGTTGAATGCCGGGCCGCCCGAATTGCCCTTGTTGATGGGCGCATCGATCTGGATGTAGTCGTCATAGGGGCCGGCGCCGATGTCGCGGCCGCTGGCCGAGACGATGCCTGCGGTGACGGTCTCGCTGAGGCCGAACGGATTGCCGACCGCGACCACCCAGTCGCCCACACGCGGCGCCTTGTCGGCGAATTTCACGTAAGGGAAGCTCTTGTCGGAATCCACCTTGATCAGCGCGAGATCGGTTTTCGGATCGGTGCCGATCACCTTGGCCTTGTAGGTCTGGCCCGCGTCGGTCTTGATCTGCACGGTCCTGGCATGATCGACGACGTGGTTATTGGTCACCGCATAGCCGTCGGCCGAAATGAAGAAGCCGGAGCCTTCACCGGTGATGACCTGCTTGCCCGATCGCATTCCGTTCGGCATTCCGGGCATTCCAAATTGCTGGAAGAATTTCTGCATGCCTTCGGGGATCTGGTTGTCGCTATGCTGTTGCATGTCGCTCGAATTGTCGGACTGCACGATCTTGACGCGCACGGAAATGACCGCCGGCTTCACCTTCGCCACCAGATCGGCGAAGCCGCTGGGAGCCTGGGCTGCTTCTGCCGCCTGCGCCGGCGAGCCGAACGCCATAAGATTGGCGGGCCGGAAATGTCCGGGGCCGACCGCCAGAACGAGGCCGAGACCGGCGACCGAAGCGAGCAACGCGAGGCGCCGCCCGGAGAGAATTTTACGTTTGCCGGAAGGGGGTAAATTCGTTTGTGTCATTGCATCGTCTCCTGTTTGAAGTCGTGACGTCGCCAGAGCCGCGCCAAAAGCAGCGCCAATAGCTGCGTTGACGTTCAACATAATGCGCGTGCCTTACGGCGGGCTGTCTTGGGCATGTCAAATTCGTAATGAGCAAACGGCCGATCGCGATTTTGCGTTTGTTTTCGGTGGCGCAGCGCAAAGCCAGGATGAAATTTCCGTCATGACAATTTGGTCATGGTTTCATTTCGGCGCCGCTTGCGGGGCGGCCGGTTTTGGAGGAGATTTACGGGAACAGCCAGAAACGACGGAGGACGCCCATGGATATCGTCCCGCTGGGTCCGGGCTTTGCCGCTGAATTGCGCGGCGTGACGCTGGAAGATGTCGCCAATGACGATGGCGCCTACAAAGCCGTGCGCGCGGCGTTCGAGGACCATTCGGTCATCGTCCTGCGCGGGCAGGATGTGACCAACGAGGGCCAGTTCGCTTTCACCAGCCGTTTCGGCGAACCGGAGATCGTGCCGGTCGGCACCGCCGGCACAGGCGGCCATTTCATCACGCTGACGAATTTCGGCGCCGACGGAAAGGTCGTGCCGCCGGATCATCGCTACGCGCTGCGCAACAAGGCGAACCAGCTCTGGCACACGGATTCATCGTTCAAAACCGTGCCGGCGCTCGCTTCGATCCTCTCGGCGCGCACGGTGCCCGCGCATGGCGGCGAAACCGAATTCGTGTCGATGCGCCTTGCGTTCGAAAAATTCGAGCCGGCCTTGCAGCAGCGGCTGGAAAATTCCTTCGCCTGGCATGACTACTCGTATTCGAAGGGGAAGATCGCGCCCGGCCTCGCAAGCCCGGCCGAGCGAACGGCGTTCCCACCGGTGTGCTGGCGCATGGTCTGGAAAAATCCGGTGAATGGACGCAAGGCGCTCTATCTCGCCTCGCATGCCAAGAGCGTGGACGGGATGGATGCGGCCGCGGGCGCGGCATGGATCGACGAGCTCACCGCCGCGGCGACGGCCGCGGGCACGAGCTACACCCACGCCTGGAAAAACGGCGACGTGGTGATGTGGGACAATCGCGCCACCATGCATCGCGGCCGGCCATGGCCCTCGGACGAGGCGCGTCTCATGGTGCGCACCACGCTCTCGGCGGGCGACGTCGATGGCTTGGCCGGCGTTCGGCCGCCCGCGCAGCAGGCGGCCGAATAGTCGCAAGCTTTAGTTCTTGATGCGAGCCTAGTTCTTGATGAAAGTGCCGCTCTGCAATTCGCCGATGGCTTGCTGTAGTTCGGCCTGCGTATTCATCACGATAGGCCCGTACCATGCGACCGGTTCCTGGATCGGCTTACCCGACACGAGCAAAAAGCGGATGCCCTTGTCGCCGGCCTGAACGCTGACTTCGTCGCCCTTGTCGAACAGCACCAGCGAGCGGTCGCCGACCGGCTCACGCAACAAAATCTCCTCGCCGCCCACCTGTTTCTCGCTCAACACGCCGAACGGCTTCGACGCATAAGAGAAACTTCCGTCGCCCTCGAACACGTAAGCGAAGGCGTGACGCTCGACCTCGACCTTGAGCGTCTTGCGCTTGCCCGCAGGCACAAAGACATCGAGATAACGCGGCTCGGCGGCGACGCCGTCGACCGGGCCCTTCTTGCCCCAGAACTCGCCGCACACCACGCGCACGCGTGTGCCGTCATCGTCGGTGACTTCGGGAATGGCTGCGCCCTCGACGTCCTGATAGCGCGGCGCCGTCATCTTCAGCGACGACGGCAGATTGGCCCAAAGCTGGAAGCCGTGCATGCGGCCCTGCGCGTCGCCCTGCGGCATTTCCTGATGCATGATGCCGCGCCCGGCCGTCATCCACTGCACGTCGCCGGATTTGAGCGAGCCGCGGTTTCCCAGGCTGTCGCCGTGGTCGACGGTGCCGTTGAGGACATAAGTGATCGTCTCGATGCCGCGATGCGGATGCCACGGAAAGCCGGCGAGATAATCCTGCGGATTGTCGTTGCGGAAGTCGTCGAGCAGCAGAAACGGATCGGTCTCGGCGGTGTCGCCGAAACCGAAAGCGCGGCGCAGTTTCACGCCGGCACCCTCGATGGTGGGCTTGGACTGCACGATGCGTTTGACGGGCCGGATGGACATCGGTTTTAGCCTTTCATTCAGAACGCTCGGTTCACGTTATTTGTGTGCCGGCTTCGCTACTGTCATGCCCGCGCTTGTCGCGGTCCAGGCGCGGCCATGACGGACAAAATCGCGCCGCCGGTGGCGCGTTACGGCGCGAAACGCGCGGCGAAGCCGGCGAACTTGTCGACATAAGCCTTGAGGAACTTCCGCACGTTCTCGTCGGCGACATCGCTTTGGCCGTCGATCAGTTCGGGCTTGAACTGAATATAGGCTTCGCCGCCCATCAAATGCA
>DATATS010000105.1:0-10509 GCA_036268675.1 Pseudolabrys sp. | reverse complement strand
GGCCAGGACGATCTGCTGCTGATCGTCCGCCGCGTCGAGGCACTCGGAAAATTTCTCGACAGCGACGACGGCAAGAACCTGCTCGCCGGTGTCAAACGCGCCTCGAATATCCTGCGCATCGAGGAGAAGAAGGACAACAAGCGCTATACGGCCGCGCCCGACCGAAATCTCTATGAGCTTCCAGAAGAGGAGACGCTCGCGTTCGAGATTGATCGTGCAAAATTGGGAGCTACACGAGCAGCTGAGAACGAAGACTTCGAGGGTGCAATGAGTCACATGGCTAGGCTCCGCCCCTTTGTCGACGCCTTCTTCGAAAAGGTCACCGTCAACGTGGACGACAAGGCGCTGCGCGAAAATCGCCTCAAACTGCTCAATGAAATTCGCGAAGCCACCCGCGCGGTGGCCGACTTCTCCAAAATCGAAGGCTAGGATCGAGTCCCAATTCGCAATCCAATTGGAACCCATCGGCCGGCTTAGCCGTTCTCGCTGTGTTTATAACCTAAGGGGAGAACCATGACCGTCAGCATCGCTCATTTGCAGCCTATCGTCGCGCTTATCGCAGGCATCGCTATCCTGCTCATCCCGCGCCTGCTCAATTTCATCGTCGCGGCCTATTTGATTGTGATCGGCATCATCGGCCTCGGAATCATCCACTAGGCGGAAATGCGGGCTTGCGCCGATGTGGCCGGGGGTGTTGTTAGGGGCCGTCACCATAACAATTATTTTTTGAAGTCATGGCGAAACGAAAAGCCTCGCGCGTCAGCGCCAGATTGAAAAAGAAATCGGTGCGAAAGGCCTCGCGGTCTGCGCCGAAAGCGTCCGCGCGCGCGGCGCACGGCCCGAAAAAGGGCAAATGGGTCTATGCCTTCGGCGACGGCCGCGCCGAAGGCAAGGGCTCGATGCGCGATCTGCTGGGCGGCAAGGGTTCAGGCCTTGCCGAGATGGCTAATCTCGGCCTGCCGGTGCCGCCAGGCTTCACCATCACCACCGAGGTCTGCACGTTCTATTACGCGAACAAGAAGCAATATCCCAAGGATCTGCGCGCGCAGGTGGACACGGCGTTGGCGCAAGTCGGCCGCATTGCCGGAAAATCCTTTGGCGATGCCGTGAACCCGCTGCTGGTGTCGGTGCGCTCGGGCGCGCGCGCGTCCATGCCCGGCATGATGGACACCGTGCTCAATCTCGGCCTCAACGACAAGACGGTTGAGGCGCTGGCGAAGAAATCCGGCGACCGGCGCTTCGCCTACGACAGCTACCGGCGCTTCATCACGATGTATTCCGACGTGGTGCTCGGCATCGGTCACGAGCATTTCGAGGAGTTGCTCGACCATCACAAGGAAAAGCAGGGCTATTCGCTCGACACGGACATGATGGCCGACGACTGGGCCGAACTGGTCGAGCGCTACAAGAAGCGCCTCGCGCAGGAACGCGGCGAGCCGTTCCCGCAGGACCCGCACGAGCAATTATGGGGTGCCATCGGCGCGGTGTTCGGCTCCTGGATGAACCAGCGCGCCAACACCTATCGGCGCCTGCACAATATTCCGGAAGACTGGGGCACCGCGGTCAACGTGCAGGCCATGGTGTTCGGCAATATGGGCGAGACCTCCGCCACCGGCGTCGCCTTCACGCGCAATCCATCGACCGGAGAGAAGAAGCTGTATGGCGAATTCCTCATCAACGCGCAGGGCGAGGACGTGGTCGCTGGCATCCGCACGCCGCAGGAAATCAGCGAAGCCGCGCGCCGGGAATCCGGCTCCGACAAGCCCTCGATGGAAAAGACGCTGCCCAAGGCCTACGCCGAACTCACGCGCATCTACAACAAGCTTGAGCATCACTACCGCGACATGCAGGACCTCGAGTTCACCGTCGAGCAGGGCAAATTGTGGATGCTGCAAACCCGCAACGGCAAGCGCACCGCCAAGGCCGCGCTTCGTATCGCCGTTGAACTGGCTAATGAAGGTCTGATCTCGAAGAACGAAGCGGTGCTGCGCGTCGAGCCGCTCTCGCTCGATCAGCTGCTGCATCCGACCATCGACCCGCGCGCCCACCGCAAGGTGATCGCGACCGGCCTGCCTGCGTCTCCCGGTGCCGCTTCGGGCGAGATCGTGTTTTCCTCCGACGATGCCGCGCAGCTCAAGGCCGATGGCAAGAAGGTCATCCTGGTGCGGGTGGAAACCTCGCCCGAGGACATCCACGGCATGCACGCGGCAGAGGGCATTCTCACCACGCGCGGCGGCATGACCTCGCATGCGGCGGTCGTTGCGCGCGGCATGGGCAAGCCCTGCGTCTCCGGCGCAGGTTCCTTGCGCGTCGATTATGCCGGCGCGACCATGAGCGTTGGCGGGCAGACCTTCAAAAAAGGCGACGCCATCACCGTCGATGGTTCAACGGGGCAAGTGCTCGCCGGCAAGGTCAACATGGTCGAGCCGCAGCTCTCCGGCGAGTTCGCCACGCTCATCGGCTGGGCCGACAAAGTGCGCAAGCTTGGCGTGCGCGCCAACGCCGATACGCCGGCCGACGCCAGGGCGGCGGTGCGCTTCGGCGCCGAGGGCATCGGCTTGTGCCGCACCGAGCATATGTTTTTCGACGAGCAGCGCATCCAGGCGGTGCGCGAGATGATCCTGGCCGACGACGAGAGATCCCGTCGCGCGGCGCTCGCCAAGTTGCTGCCGATGCAGCGCGCCGATTTCGTCGAGCTGTTCGAGATCATGGAGGGGCGACCCGTCACGATCCGGCTGCTCGACCCGCCGCTGCACGAATTCCTGCCGCATGGCGAGAAGGAGATTGCCGAGGTCGCGCAAGCGATGGGCGCCGATCCGCGCAAGCTGTCGGATCGCGCGCGCGAACTGCACGAGTTCAATCCGATGCTCGGCTTCCGCGGCTGCCGCATCGCCATCGCCTATCCGGAAGTGGCCGAGATGCAGGCGCGCGCGATTTTTCAGGCGGCGGTCGAGGTCGAGAAGCGCACCGGCAAGAAGGTCAAACCCGAAGTCATGGTGCCGCTGATTGCCACCAAGATGGAACTCGATCTGGTCAAGGCGCGCATCGACGCCATGGCCGAGGCGGTCGAGAAGGAAACCGGCGCCACGCTCGATTATGACGTCGGCACCATGATCGAATTGCCGCGCGCCTCGCTGATGGCGGGTGAGATCGCCGAAAGCGCGGAATTCTTCTCGTTCGGCACCAACGATCTGACGCAGACGACGTTCGGCATTTCGCGTGACGACGCCGCGAGCTTCCTCGGCATCTACACCGCGCGCGGCATTCTG
This sequence comes from Pseudolabrys sp., assembly GCA_036268675.1. Taxonomy (GTDB): domain Bacteria; phylum Pseudomonadota; class Alphaproteobacteria; order Rhizobiales; family Xanthobacteraceae; genus Pseudolabrys. The sequence continues at coordinate 7,240 of DATATS010000105.1, read as the reverse complement.
GCCGCCGATCCGTTCGTATCGATCGACCGGCAGGGCGTCGGCGAACTTGTCAGGATCGGCGTCGAGCGCGGCCGTAAAGTTCGCCCCAAGCTCAAGGTCGGCATTTGTGGCGAGCACGGCGGCGATCCGGCGTCAGTCGCCTTTTGCCACGAGACCAAGCTCGATTATGTGTCGTGTTCGCCGTTTCGCGTGCCGATCGCGCGCCTTGCCGCGGCGCAGGCGGCACTCGGCAAGACGGCTGCAGGACAGGCTTAGTGAATTAGGAAGATCTTCGTTCGGGTGCGTTTTCCCTCTCCCAAAGGGAGAGGGTGCTGAGCGAATGCGCCAGCATGAGCGAAGCGGGTGAGGGGTTACGGCATATTGTGAGGCTTTACCCCTCACCCGGCTCGCGCTAAGCGCTCGCCACCCTCTCCCTATGGGAGAGGGAGTTCGTCGGCTATACAGCAACTTTGCCCAGGAAATCCTCGACCTCACGCCGCAGATTGGAGACCGCGGTCTCCACCGTGCCCGAGGCATCGCGCACGATTTCCGCCGAACCGCGCGTCTCGGCCGCGGCCCCGGTCACGTCATTGAGCACCGTCACCACTTGCCCGGTGCCGTCAGCGGCACTCGCGACATTGTGCGAGATCTCGCCGGTCGCTGAATTCTGCTGCTCCACGGAGGCCGCCACCGCCGCGGTGTAGTGATTGATTTCCTGCATGCGCGCGGCGATCTGGCGGATCGCCTCGATCGCGCCGGACGTCGAATTTTGCACCGCGAGAATGTGGCCGGCGATTTCTTCGGTGGCTTTGGCGGTCTGCACCGCCAGCGATTTCACTTCCGAAGCGACCACCGCGAAGCCTTTGCCGGCATCGCCCGCGCGCGCGGCTTCGATGGTGGCGTTGAGCGCGAGCAGGTTGGTCTGGCCCGCGATATTGCGGATGAGCTTGACCACGTCGCCGATCTTCTGCGCGCCGGCGGCGAGGCCGGCGATCTGTTCGTCGGTCGAGCGCGCCTCCTCGGTGGCGAGGCTGACGATATTGCTGGTGTGGGTGAGCTGCCGGCTGATCTCGCCGATCGAGCGCGATAATTCGTCGGCGGCAACTGCCGCGGTTTCCACGTTGACTGAGGCTTCGTTGAAGGCTTGCACGGCGCTCTCGGCGCGCTGCGAGGTCTGGCCGGAAGAGCCGAACAGCAGGCTTGCGGTCGAGCGCATGGCGGTCGCGCTCGCGCTCACTCCCGAAAGAAGCTGTTCAACCTGCGGGCGGAATGACGCGATGGCCGAATCGATGGCCACGCGCCGCTGCTCCTGGCTGCGGATCACCGCGCGTTCTTCCTCGGCGCGCTGCTGCTCGGTGACGTCTTCATGCGTCGAGACCCAGCCGCCATCCGGCAGCCGCTCGTTCTTGGCCAGCACGATGCGGCCGTCGCTGGCGTTGACGTAGTGGCCGAGGCTTTTGCCCGACGCCATGCCTTCGACGATCCGCGCGACATAGATGTCGACGTCGACGTCGGCGGCGAGCAGGCCGGTATCCTTGCGGTGCTCGATAAGCTGCTTGAGCGTGATGCCCGGCTTCACCACGGCAGGATCGAGCCGGTACATCTCGATGTAGCGCCGGTTGATCAGCGTAATGCGGCTGCGCGCATCGAACATGTTCAGCCCTTGCGACATGTTCTCGACCGCGAGTGACAGCCTGCGATGCTGCGCGCTCAGGCGGCGGTAGAGGATGGCGGCAAATCCCAGCGCCACGACGGCAAGGCCGGCGAGCAGGGCCGCGTGCCCGGTCACGGCGGAGGGCAGGGAGGAAAAATGCATGTCAGGCCCGGGTCCGGCGTCGTTTACGCAACAATGGCGGGCACCGATTGCGATATGGTTAACATTCGTTAGCACCCGCCCGCCGCGGCCTGGTTAAGCCCTTGGCAAGCTTAACCAGCCCATAACAAAACCGGGCGCATTGTCGCTGTCGTGGCGGCGGTGCCGGCCCGGCTATGCGTTTTCGGGTGTCGCGTGAGTGTCAAAGCGATGAGTTCGCGCAAGCGGCTGAGGATCGCGTCGATCGGCTTCGGCGCGCTCATTTTCACGGCGTTGCCGAGCCACGTCGCCTTCCAGGATCTCGGCGCGTTGCTGGCGCACCAGCCGGGCGTCGCCGCGCGCTGGCACAAGCACCTCATCGCCTCGCCTTTCGGCACCATCCATGCCGCGATGTTCAGTCTGCCGCGCCCGGTCGGCACGGCGATCCCGCACCCGCCGCTTTATGCGCTGGCGAACTTCGACCCGAACGACATCACCGCCTCGATTGGCGCCGAGCCGCTTGGCGACGCGACGGCGCCGCTGCAATTCCCGACCGTCAACCGGAGAGACAAACGCGACTCTTTGCTGGCGCGTGCGCGTGCCCCGATGCCGCCGCTGCCCGCGGCCTTGCCGATCGCGCCGGCGCCGGACACGCAGGCCGATGTACCGTCCAAGACGGACGAGGTGGCCAGGCGCTTCGAGCCTTATTCGGACTATGAATTCGGCACCGTGCCCGACGATGTGCCGGCCAGCCCGGATTCCGATGCCTCGCCCGCGGGCCCCGACAAGGACGCAGCGCGCAGCGACAGTCGGCAGGAGGGACAGGTTTATTTCGGCGCAAAGCCCATCGCGCCGGGCCACGGAAAGCTCACGCCCTGGGCGCCGGGTGAAGCGCCGGTGGCGCTGGCGTCGCGCGCCGAAGGCGACAGCGACATCAAGCAATCGGCGCTCGGTGCGCCGAGCCTCGGCGAAAACAGTTCGGGCGAGAGCATCGCGGCCAAGGGCGAAGTCACCGGCGTCGATGCGCGTCCGAAATCGCCGGCCGAGCGGCTGGCGCTGACCGGCAAGACGCTTGCGAAGGCCGAGAAGTGTCTTGCGAGCGCGGTCTATTTCGAAGCGCGCGGCGAGTCGGTGCGCGGACAAATCGCCGTTGCCCAGGTCGTGATGAACCGCGTGTTCTCGCCGTTTTATCCCGACGATGTTTGCGGCGTGGTCTATCAGAATTCAAATCGTCATCTCGCCTGCCAGTTCACCTTTGCCTGCGACGGCATTCCCGACGTGGTCACCGAGCCGGACGCATGGGCGCGCGCCTATCACATCGCCCACGACATGATCGGCGGCAAATTGTGGATGCCGGAAGTGGCCAAGGCCACGCATTACCACGCCTTCTGGGTGCACCCGGATTGGGTGAACGAGATGAAGAAAATCTCCAAGATCGGCGTGCATACCTTCTACCGCCCGCTCGCATGGGGCGATGGCTCCGATGAGCCGACCTGGGGCGATGCCAAGGACACCGAAAAGGAAGCCGCCGACGACGAGCGCGAATGGCCGGTGAGCCATAGTCGCGAATGGCTGCGCACGGCGGAGGGCCAGGCTTATTTGCGCGAACACCCGCGCAAATAGCATTACTCGCCTTGAGCCATGCGCCCCGCAAATGGCTAGGATCACAATTATTCGTTTGGGCAGGACGCGGCCGCTCTCTATATGATGCCGGCTCGTGCGAGCGCCGCCTCGATCGGGGCTTGCGGTTTTCAAAAGGGGCGATGATCCAATGTCGACGCCGGCAGCAGCGGATAAATTCACGGGTCTCGGCGGATGGCGTACGCCGACAGCCATTTTGATTTGCGGCTGTCTGATCGGCGCCATCGGCTTTGGTCCGCGCGCCGCGCTCGGCCTGTTCCTGACGCCGATGTCGGCAGCCAATAGCTGGAGCCGCGAGGTGTTCTCGCTGGCGCTCGCCATTCAGGTGATCGTCTGGGGCACCGCGCAGCCTTTCGTTGGCGCCATCGCCGACCGTTACGGAATCTACCGCGTGCTCGCCACCGGCGCAGTGCTCTACTGCATCGGTCTGTCGCTGATGGCCTATGCGACCACGCCCGGGTCGCTCGATCTCACCGCCGGGCTGCTCACGGGTCTTGGCATCGCCGGCACCTCGTTCACGCTGGTCATCGCCGCCTTCAGCAAATTGATGCCGGCAAGCATGCGCTCGCTCGCGTTCGGCGCCGGGACGGCGGCCGGTTCGTTCGGCCAATTTCTGTTCTCACCGCTGGCGGTCGGCTTCATCCAATGGTTCGGCTGGCAGCACGCGCTGGTCGTGTTTGGATTGATCACGCTGTCCGTCATCCCGCTCGCACTCGCGGTGCGCACGGCGCCGATGGACCCCAACAGCAAGCACGAGGCAAGCCAGCAGTCGCTGCGCCACGCGATGGCCGAAGCCTTCGGTCATCGTTCCTACATCCTGCTGGTGCTCGGTTTCTTTACCTGCGGCTTCCAGCTTTTGTTCATCACCGTGCATCTTCCGGCCTACCTGGTCGACCGCGGGCTATCGGTCGACGCCGGCGCCTGGGCGCTCGGCACCATCGGCCTGTTCAATATCATCGGCTCGATCGCGTCAGGCTGGCTCGGCGATCGCATGCCCAAGCGCTACCTGCTCTCGATCATCTACACATTGCGCTCCATCGCCGTAATCGTCTTCGTCAGCCTGCCGATGAGCAACGCGTCGGCCATCGGCTTCGGCGCGGTCATGGGATTGCTGTGGCTGTCGACCGTGCCGCCGACCTCCGCGCTGGTGGCGCTGATGTTCGGTACGCGCTGGATGGCGACGTTGTTCGGCTTTGCCTTCTTCAGCCACCAGGTCGGCGGCTTCCTCGGGGTCTGGCTGGGCGGGCTGCTCTATACCGAGACCGGCTCATACAATGTCGTGTGGTGGCTGTCGGTTGTGCTCGGCCTGATCTCGGCCATCATCAACCTGCCGATCATCGAGAAGCCGATCGAGCGGCTGGCGCCAATCCCCGTGGGTGCCTGATCCGGCGCTTGCGCGTTCGGCGCTGGCGCGCGTAAAAGGCCTCGTCTGTCATCAGCGAGGTGCCGGCGTGGGACTTTTCAAAGCGATTGTGATTGCCGACAAGGGCGCCAAGCCCGCGCTCACCGATTTTGACGAAGCCAATCTGATGGACGGCGACGTCACCGTCGCGGTTGAGTATTCCACCATCAATTACAAAGACGGCCTTGCGATCACCGGCAAGGCGCCGGTGGTGCGCCGCTTCCCGATGATCGCCGGCATCGATTTCGCCGGCACGGTGGAAGCCTCCTCAAACCCGGCCTGGAAGCCGGGCGACAAGGTCATCCTCAACGGCTGGGGCTGTGGCGAAACGCATCTCGGCGCCTATGGGGCCAAGTCGCGTGTGAAGGGCGACTGGCTGGTGCGGCTGCCCGCGACCATGAGCGCGCGCGATGCCATGGCCATCGGCACCGCCGGCTACACGGCGATGCTGGCGGTGATGGCACTGGAGCGTCATGGCCTGACGCCCGCGAGCGGTCCGATTGCGGTGACGGGCGCCGCCGGCGGCGTTGGCTCGGTCGCCATTACCATCCTCGTCAGGCTCGGTTTCACGGTCCATGCGGTCACCGGCCGCCCGCAGGAGGCCGATTATCTCAAAGGTCTGGGCGCTTCCGAGATTGTCGAGCGCGGTGAACTGAGCGCCCCGGGCAAGCCGCTGGCCAAGGAACGCTGGGCCGGCGCCGTCGATTCGGTCGGCTCGACCACTTTGGCGAACCTTTTGTCGATGACCCGCTACGGCGGGGCGGTGGCAGCCTGTGGCCTCGCGGGCGGCATGGACCTGCCCGGGTCGGTTGCCCCGTTTATTCTTCGGGCTGTGTGTCTTTACGGCATCGATTCCGTCATGTGCCCCATCGAGCGGCGGCGGGAGGCGTGGAAAAGGCTGGAAAACGACCTGGACCGCCAAAAACTTGCCACCATAACCCGGGAAATCCCCCTTTCCGGGGTGCTGGACGCGGCGCCGGACATCCTGGCGGGCAAGGTCCGCGGCCGGATCGTGGTCAAAATCGGGTAAACACGTTCAGGATTTGGCGACGAAAGCCATGGCATAATTGGCTAGGCTTGAAGTGCGGGCCGCGGATTTTGTAAACCGGTGGCGTCTGTTGGAGTAAGTGGGATGGTGCGCGGAGTTGCGTTGCTGGCTGGCCTGTTGGCCACGGTCCCGGCTTTGGCCGGCGAGATGAGCGCGGAAGAAGCGCGCCACTTCGTCATCGGCAAGATGTTCACCTATACATGTTTCGAAGGCACGCGCGGTCAGGGCCGCGTGCATTCCGACGGCTCGGTCGTCGGCACCATCCAGTTGCAGGGTTCCGGCCGCACCTATCATGCCGCGCTGCCGGCCGGCACTCTACAAGTAAAGGGCGAGTCGGTTTGCGCGACGTTGCATGGCCTGCCAATGGAGCCGTGCTTCAATCTCGAACGGCACGACGCCGTCAGCTTCCGCGGTTCGATCGCCGGGCTCGGTTTCGCCTATTGCGAATTCACCCGCGCCGGCCGAGTGAACGTGGCGCATCGCGTGGAACACCACGTCCTGCCGTTGCGGCTGCGCCCGTCGATCACGGCCGACAGCGAATAAATTTCCCTTAAGTCTTCGCCGGAAAGATCATGCAGGTCGTGGTGGCGTGGGCATAAAGCCTGCCCTCGCGATCCTTCAGGTCGCCTTCCGACGTCGCCATCGTGCGTCCGCGATGAATGATGCGGCCTTCGGCGCGCACCGGCCCCGTGTCCTTGGTGAGCGGGCGGACGTAATTGATTTTCAGTTCGAGCGTGGTCCAGGCATCGCCCTTGATCGTGGTCGTAAAGATCGCGCAGGCGAGTGCTGAATCGAGCATCGTTGCCGTGAAGCCGCCATGCACGGTGCCGATCGGGTTGTAGTGGCGCAACTCCGGCAGTCCTTCGAACACGGCGCGGCCCGGTTCGGCCTCGATCAGATGGAAGCCGAGCAGCTCGCTGATCGGGGCATGCGGCAGGCTGCCGCCGATGATCGCCTTGAGGAGGTCGATCCCGTCATGCGTCTTGAGCGCTTCCGGCGATATGACGCCATATGTCCTGTCCGTCACGTTGCCCCCTGCCGTTTGCGTCCATCCCGTCGGAGAAATCTATCACTCAAGATCGATGCGGAATGGATGGCCTTCCAGGGCGGGATCGGCCGGGCCAAGGGTCTCGATCGCCTCCACCATGCGGCCGTCGCGCCCCAGCAGCATGTCGGCAATCGAGACGATGCGCGCATTGGGCTGCGCCGTGGGGGAAGCGCGCCGGATCGCCCAGGCGATGTCGCGTTCGTTGCGGCGCGGATTGAGCGCGCAGGCCGCCACATAGGCGCCGGCGGTCGAGCGGCTGATGCCGGCAAAGCAGTGCACCACCATGGGGGCGGCGCGGTCCCAGCCGCCGACGAAATCGATCAGGCGCTC
>DATATS010000104.1:0-11698 GCA_036268675.1 Pseudolabrys sp. | reverse complement strand
ACAAATGGCGCGGAGATCATCGGCGCCGCACCGGCGGCGGCGAGCGTGAGGCCGGTGTCCTTCAGGAACCGGCGTCGCGTAAAGCGGGACCGTTTGTCTTCACTCATCTTAGGCTCCTCCCAATTTCTTTTGTTTGCGATTTGACGATGCGCGTTACGAAAAACCCGCGCAGCGCCCTCTTAATTACGCTTAAGAAGGCGGCATTATAGCCACTAAAACTTCGGCCGCGCCAGCGTTTCATAGCGAGAAAAGAACGCCGCGTGCCGGCGTTGCCACCGACAAATGCGATTGGGTCGGCCGCTCAGCCGCGCATTCAGTTCTGGAATCCAATGTGGTGTCGGGCGCACGCAAACGGCCACCGCGACAGGCCATCGGCCAGCGGCCTCGCTTGCAAGCGATTGCGCTACGCCGAAACGGTGCCGATCATAGGCATAGGCCAAGTTGAATGTATAGAGCCGCCGAAACCCCGTAACTCCGGGAGCCATTAGCGGACAGAATCTTTCGGTCGCACGGCTTAAAACTTGGGCGTTCTGGAACCCTCGACGCCGATGCGCGAAATCATGGGCCGAGCCCGTAAAATATGCGGCAATTTGCCGCCAGAATCGAGCCGATGCGTCAGCTCGGCGCGAACGTCATTTGCCGTCCTTGAAATGCTTGGACAGCTTCAGGCTCTGCGCCTGGTAATTCGATCCGATCCCCTGCCCGTATAACTTGTCGGGCCGCGCCATCATTTTCTCATAGACCAGCCGGCCGACGATCTGCCCGTGCTCCAGGATGAACGGCACCTCGCGCGAGCGCACTTCCAGCACCGCGCGCGCACCCTTGCCGCCGGCGCCGGCATAACCGAAGCCGGGATCGAAAAATCCCGCATAGTGGACGCGGAATTCGCCGACCAGTGGATCGAACGGCACCATCTCGGCGGCGTAATCGGGCGGCACCTGCACGGCTTCCTTGGAGGCGAGAATGTAGAATTCGTTGGGATCGAGGATCAGGCTTTTGTCGGGGCGCGCCTGCATCGGCTCCCAGAAATCGAGCACAGCATAACCGCCGCGCCGCTCGACATCGATCAAGCCGGTGTGGCGCTTGGCGCGATAGCCGACCACGCCGCCTGGTAAAAGTCCGGACAGATCGACGCCCACTGCCACGCCTTCGCTCACATCGGCGTCGTCGGAATCGACCAGCCGCTCGCGCGCGTGCAACTCGCGCAATGTTTCGCCGTCGAGCAAAGCATGGCCGCGGCGGAAGCGGATTTGCGACAGCCGCGAACCCTCCCGCACCAGCACCGGAAAAGTGCGCGGTGAGATCTCGGCATAAAGCGGTCCATGATAGCCGGGCTCGATACGGTCGAAGCCGCGGGTCTCGTCGGCAATCACGCGGGTGAAAACGTCGAGCCGTCCGGTCGAGCTTTTCGGGTTTGCCGCCGCGGCGATATCGTCCGGCAGTGCCAGGCTTTCCAGGAGCGGCACGATATAGACGCAGCCGGTCTCCAGCACGGCGCCGTCGCCGAGCGCGAATTCATGCAGCTTCAATTGATCGATGCGCCGGGCGACCGTGGTCGAGCCGGGCAGAAAGCTCGCGCGCACGCGGTAGGCGATTTCGCCGAGCCGCAGATCGAGGCTCGCCGGCTGGATCTGGTCGGGCACGAAAACGGTCGAGGGCAATATCCCGCCGCCGGCGGCAAGCCGCGCGATCATGCTGTCGGGCAAAATGCCTTTGTCTTCGATGCCGAAGGAAAGTGCCACGCAAGTCCTCGTCCTGAGGAGACCCGCGATCTAACCCGACCGGCGGCTTGACGTGAAGCGGGCGATCCCGCTACACACATCGTTATCCCGTGGTCATTTGAGCCGGCCGGCTTGCAGCCACGTAAAATAAATCGCTAAAAGGCCGGGGACGCGTGTGCCCGGCCGAGAATTTTTCTCCGGCCGGTTTTTTGTTGGCCACATTGGCCGCAAGGAGAGCCACATGCCTGCACCAAAGAAAACCTACCGCCCCGAAACCCGGCTGGTTCATGCCGGCATTCTGCGTTCGCAGTTCGGCGAGACATCCGAGGCACTTTTCCTCACTCAGGGCTATGTCTATCCGAGCGCCGAGGACTGCGAGGCGCGCTTTTCCGGTAAGGCGCCCGGCTACGTCTATTCGCGCTATTCGAACCCGACCATGAGCATGTTCGAGCAGCGCATGGCCGCGCTCGAAGGCGCAGAGGCCGCGCGCTCGACCGCGACCGGCATGGCGGCGGTGACCACCGCGCTGATGGGGCTGGTCAAAGCCGGCGATCATGTGGTCGCGGCCAAGGCGCTGTTCGGTTCCTGCCGCTGGGTGATCGAGGAATGGCTGCAGCGTTTCGGCGTCACCTCGACGCTGGTCGACGGCGCGGATCTCAACGCCTGGAAACAGGCGATGCAGAAAAACACCAAGGCCTGCTTCCTGGAATCGCCGACCAATCCGACGCTGGAAGTGGTCGACATCGCCGCGGTTGCCGAGATCGCGCATAACGCCGGCGCCAGGCTGGTGGTCGACAATGTTTTCGCTACGCCGCTTTACCAGAGCCCGCTCGCACTCGGTGCCGACTGCGTCGTCTACTCGGCGACCAAGCACATCGACGGCCAGGGCCGCGTGCTGGGTGGAGTTATTCTGGGCTCCGAAAAATTCATCATGGATCACGTGCATCAGGTGATCCGCCAGACCGGCCCGTCGCTGTCGCCGTTCAACGCCTGGGTGCTACTCAAGGGGCTGGAAACGCTGTCGGTGCGCGTCGAGCGGCAGACCGCGACCGCCGGCGCCGTGTCGGACGCGCTCGCCGGCCACAAGAAGATCAGCCGCTTGATCTATCCCGGGCGCAAGGATCATCCGCAGGCCGCCATCATCGCCAAGCAGATGAAGGCGGGCTCGACGCTGTGCTCGTTCGAGATCAAGGGCGGCAAGGATGGCGCCTTCCGCTTCCTCAATGCGCTCAATCTCATTGGCATCACCAACAATCTCGGCGACGCCAAGAGCCTGATCACGCATCCGACCACGACCACGCATCAGCGGCTGACACCCGCGCAACGCGCCGAACTCGGCATCGGCGACGGGCTGGTGCGGTTCTCCGCCGGCCTCGAGCACCCCGACGACGTGATCGAGGATCTGCTGGAGGCTTTGGAGAAAGTGTAGGGAGCTAGTTCGGGGACGGCGAGGTCGAGGCCGACACGACGGGACGTTCGGCGGCTTCCGCAATGGCTTCGCCAAGTTCCTTGGCGAGGCAGGCATAGCTCCAGTCGTTCATGTGCACGCCGTCGGGCGACACGAAGCTTTCGAATTTCATGTGATCGGCGTTGTACCAGCGCTTCATCATGTCGAAGCGGTGGAACAGGTCGACACCCTGTTGTTTGGCGGTCATCGAGATCAACTCGACCATATGCCCGGCGTCGGGCTTGTTGATGACCTTGGGCGCGAATTGCGGATCGATCAGCACCAAATCGGCGCCGGTCTTGCGAATCTTCTGGATGCCGGCGCGGATCGCCGCGCCGTGGTCCTGAACCGGATGATTGTGGAGGACCGAATTGGTCCCCAGTTGCCACAAGACCAGGTCGGGCTTTGCCGCCACGACGGCGGCATCGAAGCGCTTGAGCATGTCGCCGATTTCCTCGCCGCCGACGCCGCGGTTGATCACCTCGATGCGATGGCCGGGGAAGCGTTGGCGAAGCTCAACGGCGAGGCGGCTTGGATAAGTCGCGGCCGGTGAACTCGCACCTGAGCCGGCGGTGGACGAGGAACCGATGGCGACAATGACGATCGGCTGGCCTTTGGAAAGTTTCTGCGACAGGCGCATCAGCGGGTTGGCGAGGCGGATCTGATCGAGCCGCGCATCGCAGGCTGGCGCGGGACCTGCCGCATAAGCGGGCACGGCCAACAAAAGCGCGGCGGCGGCAGCGAACAGCCCGCCGACCCGATAGTTACGTCCCTTACGCGGCACGCTTGTCCCCTCGCATCCCCGGTTAACGCGCGCCCCCGTTCGGTAGCCCGCCTGGCTTGGCTGACTCAACAACGAGGTCGGCCAGCAATATCCCAATGCAATCGTGAACCCGCTCGGCGATGTCAAGTTTATTTGGCGCCGATTGCAAATCGAAGGTGCCGAAGTTCGACCACGCCTTCATCACGTTAAACCGGTCGAACAATGGAACCTCTTGCTGCACTGCAACCCAGCGCATGTCGGAGACATAGGTCGAGAGCGCAATGATCGATTCCGTCCGAGGACTGTATTGGGAATTCACTAATATCACGTCAGCGCCCGCGGACCGCGCGGTGTTGATGCCGCGGTCGAGCGCGGCACTGAACTGATCCGGATCGATGCCCAGCATGGCGTCCACGGTCCCGGTTTGCCAGATCACCAGCGCGGGCTTGGCCGCCGACAGCGCGGCGGCAAAGGTCGCCAGCATGTCGTCGGCGGTGCGGCGCGACTTGACGTCGGCGATGACGGTGACGGCAACACGCGGTAGTTTTGCGCTCAGCGCCTTTTGCAGCCGGGCCGGATAGGCGCGCTTGGCACCGTCGGCGCCCGGCAGAACGGAAGAACCGGCGCCGACGACCAGGACGTTCAACTTCCTGGCGGCAATTGCGCGCGCCACCGACGGCAGCGGAAAATCGCGTTCAACGGCGGATAGCGCCTGCATGCACTCGGCGGGATGCTGGGCAAAAGCCGGCAAAACCCAAATCGGCGCGGCCAGCAGCAGCCACGCAAACCGCGCTGCACCCTCCGCCTTCATGCCCCGCCCCCAGCAAGACCCGGTTTCGTGGCTGGCGGCCGCGGCCCCCCACGTTCCAGCGACTTATACCACGACGCGAGCGCGGCCGCGCCTACCATGATGAGAATTCCGAGGGCGCTGACCGCGATCTGCATAAAAAGACGATCCGAGACTTCGGTAAACACGAAATGCCCGGCGAATGACAAAAAGACGCCGAGACAAAATACTTCCAGCGAATGCTGTCCGCACAGGATCGCCGGCCGGAAGATCGGCGACTTCAACGCCGGCCAATCGCGCGGAATGAACCAGACCGTGACCACGGCGAGCGACAGGAAATGCAGGATTCGCAGCACGTCGAGATTGGTCTTGTCGATCGGATAGATCAATTCACCGACGATATGAGGCACAAAAGCGCCGAGCCGGGGGAAATACCAACTCATCGCAATGGAGAACGCAAAAGCGAGATAAGCGAGCGCCAGCGCCAGCGTCACCCGCGAGCCGATCCAGCGCGACAGCCTTTGCGCGCCGCCGAGCGCGCACCAGGCGCCGAACACGAACAGCAATTGCCAGGCAAACGGATTGAACAGCCATACGCCGTTTGGATATGCGGCGATGTTCCAGCCGAATTGCCACATCAGCGCGTAGAGCAACGCCGATGCCGCCAGTCCGAGCGAGGGGCTGCGTAACAACAGCCACAGCACCGGCGAGAAACCGACCAGCAGCACGATATAGAGCGGCAACACGTCCATGTTGGCCGGCTTGAACTTCAGCAGCAACGCCTGGATGATCGTGACGTCCGGATTGCGCAGAAAATTGAGGACGCCCATTTCCTCGGTGTAGAGCGGATTGTCGAAATGGTGCACCACGTAAGCGATCTCGGCGAGATAGATCGCGAACAAGAAGACATGCGCTACATAGATCTGCCAGGCCCGCTTGAGCACGCGCGCGCTGGAAATGATGAAGCCGTGCTCGCGCATGGAGCGGCCATAAACGAAGGCCGCGGTATAGCCCGAGATAAAGACGAAGATTTCGGTGGCGTCGGAAAATCCGTAATTGCGAATGGTGATCCAGCTCACCGCATTTGACGGGATGTGGTCGAGGAAAATCAGCCAGAGCGCCAGGCCGCGAAACAGGTCAAGCCGCAGATCGCGCGCGGTCGAAACCGGGGCCGAGGGCGCCGGGACCATTGAAACCGGGGCCGTGGAGACCGCGACCATTGAACGGCTTTTCTTTCGTGCGCTCTTTCGGCCATAATCCCGGAGCAAGGAAAAATGGCAAGCCCTCACGGCATAAACTCTACGGCATTTAGATGTACCGGGCCGTAACCCGCAAGATCGAGGTCACGGTGACGCCGCGCTTTATGTCGGAGCGCTCGTCGCCGAGCAACGGCTATTTCTTCTGGTCCTACACCATCGATATCGCCAATCTCGGCCTCGAGACGGTCCAGCTGAAAACCCGGCATTGGCGCATCACCGACGCCTTCGGCCGATTGCAGGAAGTCAAAGGGCCCGGCGTGGTCGGCGAGGAACCTGTGCTCAAGCCCGGCGAATCGTTTGAATATACCAGCGGCGTGCCGTTGCCGACGCCGTCCGGTTTCATGGCCGGCAGCTACGGTATGGTGACCACGGCCGGTGAGCGCTTCGACATCGAGGTGCCGGCGTTTTCGCTCGACTCATCCTATGCCGAGCGGACGATCAATTAGCGAAGCCATGCCCCGACGCGACGCGGCACGAGCGCCAGCGAAGTGCTGCGCCCGGGAAACGCGCCGCTACGGCAAACACCCCTTGAAGCGCGGAAGCGCCTGCCGCGGCACGATGGCCAGCACCGCGCCGCCTTGCGCAAAATCCTGCACCGCCTGGAGCTGCGGCTCCGGTAACGCCACGCAACCGCTCGTGCCGGTGCGTCCCGGCAATTGCAGATGGATGAAGATGCACGAGCCGGCGCGCGCCTTGCGGTCGGTTGGATAATCGACCAGCAGCCCGCGGGCGTATTCCGGCACGCGCCACATATTCTCGCCATGCACCTTCGGCCCCAGTTCGGCGCGCGATGAAATCGTGTTGTAGGCGGGCGAGGCGAGATCGTCGACGCAGGTCGTGCCTTGCACGATGCGCATGTAATTCGACATTTGCGCCGCGCTGAAACCGAAATTGCGGCCAATTTTATAAAAGCCGGCCGGCGCGCGCTTGTCGCCTTCCACCTTCATCGGTTCGCGGCCGCGCGCAAAACGGCGAAACGCGTGTGCCCAGGCGACTCCTTTGTGGCCGATCAGCCCTGTCGCCGGACCGCCGGCAATTTGCCACGGCGTTTTCGGCGTTTCGCGCTCGTAGCGCTGGATGGTTGCCATCGTGCTGGTGAATTTCTCCGCCGTCACGAGAACCAGCCGTGTCGCCGACGCCAGCGGTTGCGGACAGCTTTGCGCAAGCGCGACTTGCGGCGCGAACAGGAGCATCAACAGCGCGAGTCGGATTGCACCCGCTTGCGCGCGCATCAATTCGCCTTCGCCTCGACCTCGCCGGGCGCGAAGACGTAATTCGCGCTGCAAAATTCGCAAGTCACGGAAATTTTGCCCTCCTCGACCATGTGGTCGCGATCGTCCTGCGAAAAGCTCTTGAGCATGGCCTCGACATTGCCGCGCGAACACGAGCATTGCGCGACGACATCGTTGCTGCGGAACACGCGCACGCCGGGCTCGTGGAACAGCCGATAAACGAGCTGCTCGCTCGACAGCGCGGGATCGATCAGTTCGAGGTCCTCGACGGTGGACACGAGCGCGCGGCCCTCCACCCAGGCGTCGTCTTCCGCAACGACATGCGGCGTCGTGCCCTCGGGCGCATCGCCCGGATCGAGATCGGCGACGCGCGCGCGCTCCGGCGACTTGGGCAGGAATTGCAGCAGAATGCCGCCGGCGCGCCAGCGATGGCTGGCGCCGCCCTCGCCCGCCAGCAGTTCTTCCGCCACCGCCAGACGAACTTGCGTCGGGATCTGCTCGGAGCGGCGGAAATATTCATGCGCGGCGTCTTCCAGCGAGCCGCCTTCGAGCGCGACCAGCCCCTGATAGCGGCTGGTGTCCGGCCCCTGGTCGATGGTCATGGCGAGATGGCCCTTGCCGAGCAGCACGCCGGCGCTCGCTTTGTTGTCCGCGATGGCCGCAGCGACGCGATCCTTGTCGAAACGCGCGCAGCCGCGCAACTTGCCGGGCGCGGTGAAATCCACCACCAGCATGCGCACCGGGCCGTCGGTCTGGGTTTGCAGGATGAAGCGGCCGTCGATCTTGAGGGCCGAACCAAGCATGACGGTGAGCACGAGCGCCTCACCCAGAAGCTTGGCGACGGGCGCCGGATAATCGTGGCGCGCCAGAATTTCGTCCACCACCGGGCCGAGCCGTACGACGCGACCGCGCAGATCGAGCGAGGCGACCTCGAACGGCATCACCGTGTCGTCGGCCGCCGTCGCCGACGGCGCGCGGGTGGGGATTTCGATATGGGGTTCGGTCATAGCGTGTTCGGTGCTGGCTGGTTCGGTCATTGGCCCTATGTAGCGTTCATCGCCACGATTGCGAGGGCTTAGCTCTCAACCGTCATGGCCGGCATGACGGTGTTGAGGCGAACCCGCTACGCGTTCACGTGGAGGCACCAGGCCAGCAGGCCCTTCTGGGCGTGCAGCCGGTTTTCCGCCTCGTCGAACACCACCGACTGCGGCCCGTCGATCACCTCGTCGGTGACCTCCTCGCCGCGATGCGCCGGCAGGCAATGCATGAACAGCGCGTCGGGCTTCGCGTTCGCCATCAGCCGGGCGTTGACCTGATAGCGCTTGAGCACGTTGTGGCGCAGCTTGCCGTCCTTGTCGCCCATCGACACCCAGGTGTCGGTGACGACGCAATCGGCGCTTTTCACCGCGGCGTCCGGGTCGTCGCTGATTTTGATGGCGGCGCCCGACGACTTGACCCAGTCCATCAGCCATTTCTTGGGGCGCAGCTCGCTTGGCGTCGCCACCCGCAATTCGAAGTCGAAACGCTCGGCCGCATGCATCCACGACGTCAGCACGTTGTTGCTATCGCCGGTCCAGGCCACCGTGCGGCCGCGGATCGGTCCGCGCTTTTCCTCATAGGTCATGACGTCAGCCAGCACCTGGCAGGGATGCGAGCGGCGCGTCAGGCCGTTAATCACCGGCACCGTCGCGTGGCGCGCAAGTTCGGCCACTGCTTCGTGGTCGAGAATTCGGATCACGATGGCATCGACATAGCGCGAGAGCACGCGCGCGGTGTCGGCCAGCGTCTCGCCACGGCCAAGCTGCATTTCCTGCGAGGTCAGCAGGATCGCCTCGCCGCCGAGCTGGCGCATGGCGACATCGAAAGAGACGCGCGTGCGGGTCGAGGGCTTCTCGAAGATCATCGCCAGCGTCTTGCCTTCGAGCGGCGCGATGCGCGTGCCGCTTTTGAAATCGGCCTTCATGGCGCGGCTTTTGTCGATCATGCCGGCCAACGTCGGCTTCGGGATATCGGTCAGATCGAGGAAATGCCGCACGCCGTTGCCGGTCATGACGCCACCTGCTGTTTGAGCGCGCGCGCGTGCGCCTCTTCGAGCCGCGTACAAGCGCGGTCAATGCGCGCGATCGCCTCGGAAATCTCGGCTTCATTGATAATCAGCGGCGGCAGCAGCCGCACGACGTTGTCGCCGGCGGCAACCGTGATCATCTTTTCGTTGCGCAATTCGTCCACCATTTCGGAGGCGGGCGGCACCATGCGTAGCCCGATCAGCAGGCCTTCGCCGCGCACTTCCGCCAGCACCGAGGCGTGGCGGTCCTTGAGTTCGGCGAGCCGCTGCTTGAGCAGCAGCGAATTTTTCCGCACCGTATCGAGGAAACCTTTTTCGGTGAGCACATCGAGCACCGCATTGCCGACCGCCATGGCAAGCGGATTGCCGCCGAAGGTCGAACCGTGGGTGCCCGCGGTCATGCCCTTGGCCGCTTCCGCCGTCGCAAGACATGCGCCCACCGGAAAGCCGCCACCGAGCGCCTTCGCCAGCGCCATGATGTCGGGCTTAACGCCGGTGTGTTCATAAGCGAACATGTCGCCAGTGCGCGCAAAGCCGGTCTGGATCTCGTCGAAGATCAGCAGCAGGCCGTTGTCGTCGCACAACTTGCGCAACGCGCGCAGGAAGGCGTGCGGCACCACCCGCACGCCACCCTCGCCCATGACCGGCTCGATCATGACGCCGGCCGTATGCGGGCCGATGGCCTTTTTGGTCGCCTCCAAGTCGGCGAACGGCACCTGATCGAAACCGTCGACCGGCGGCCCGAAGCCATCGAGATATTTCTTGTTGCCGGTGGCGGCGATCGCCGCCAGCGTTCGGCCGTGAAACGCGCCCTCGAACGTGACGATGCGATAGCGTTCGGGCTTGCCGGAGGCCGACTGATATTTGCGCGTCATCTTGATCGCGCATTCGATCGCCTCGGCGCCGGAATTCTGGAAGAACACCGTATCGGCGAAACTCAGCGCGCATAGCCGGTCGGCCAGCCGCTCGCCTTCCGGGATGCGATAGAGGTTCGAGACGTGCCAGAGCTTCTTTGCCTGCTGCTCGAGCGCGCTCACAAGGCGGGGATGGGCGTGTCCAAGAGCGTTAACGGCCACGCCGGATGTGAAATCGAGGTAGCGTTCGCCGTCAGTTGAAATGAGCCAAACGCCCTCGCCCCGCTCGAAAGCGAGGTCGACGCGCGCATAAGTCGGCAATAGATGCGAGTTCACGGCCACTTTCTTTCATCCAGGAATTTGCCGAAATAAATTGTGCCGCCTCGCCGGGCGGCACTTTTTTCATTCTATTGCCGGGCCTTGCCCTGTCAACACACTGCCCGGCCAGCGATTTTGCGAGGCTCCGCCGACTCAATTACGCCGCAAGCGCGGATTCTAAAGGAAAACTGTTGGTAGATGGGAGCAAAGCGTTGCAAACGCTTGCAGGGGAGTCACTCCATATTGTAGCGTTTCCGTCAGCCAGTACGACATCTCGTACGGCGGTGGGACTTCTGGTTCATTTCTGAGGCGTACGCGTCAGGTGCCCTGAAAAGGCGCCCGATGACGAGGGTTGGATTCCGCCCAAAGCATTGAACGCCGGGGAGAAAATCCGATGAGCTGGACCGACGAAAGAGTCGCGCTCCTGACCAAACTATGGGCGGACGGCCTGTCCGCCAGTCAGATTGCGGCCGAGCTTGGCGGCATCACCCGCAATGCGGTGATCGGCAAGGTGCACCGGCTGGGCCTGTCGGGGCGCGCCAAAAGCCCGTCGTCGTCCTCGCCCCGGCCGCGCAAGGCCCGCTCGTCCGGCATGATGCGCGTGTCGCGGCCGTCGATGCGGGGCAATACCGCGCTCGCCTATGACTACGATCTCGAGCCCGAGCCCGAGCAGATCGAAATCCCGGTCGAGCAGCGCAAAACACTGCTGCAACTGACCGAAAAAACCTGCCACTGGCCAGTGGGCGATCCGGGCAGCTCGGAATTCTACTTCTGCGGCGGCGAAGCCGCGAACGAGCAGCCTTATTGCAGCTATCACTCGCGGGTCGCCTATCAGCCGGCCAGCGACCGCCGCCGCGACAAGCGGCCATTCCGGAACTGAAATTCGACTGCGGTTTTGGCGCTCCGCTCGGTCTATCCCTCCCCTCTCAGGGGAGGGATACGAACCGGGCATGCGGAAGCGCCCCTGTTTTTTGGCGGCGCGGGGGCGCCGTATTCTCCGCCGTTGCCCTTTGGGCTTCGGCGGACAGGCCTTCTGCTCCCCTCAACGATGAGGGGGATGGCGCGCCGATCGGCGCGTCATTCGTAATGTGCACACCCCGGTTTTGCCAGGGTGCGGCGCCTTCCGGCGCGCCATCGCGGCTCTCGCTGCGGCCTTGTCGGCCGCAACTCAGCTCCAGGCCGCGTTTCCTGGGACGCGGCATCCGGCGGGCGTTACCCGCCATCGGCCTGTCCCAGTCCAGCGAGCTCCTCG
>DATATS010000103.1:0-16627 GCA_036268675.1 Pseudolabrys sp. | reverse complement strand
GCAACCGCCCGCACGCATTCGAGATAAAGCCCATCGGACACGCGCAGCACATTGGCCTTGTGCACGGCGGTGACTTTTTTGCGCCGCTGCATGGCCAGCTTGAACGCGGCTTCCGCGATTCGCGTGGAGGCCGCCCGCGTGATTTTGCGTACCGCCAGCGCGAGATCGGGCGTCGGCATGAACTCGCCGGGTCCGACATGCATGGAGCGGTCGGCGTAAAAGCCCTCGGTGTTTTCCCGCACAATGACGAGATCGACGGGCGAGCCGCAGCGCGGCGCAAATCCGCTGCGCGAGCGCGCCGGCCTGATATTGGCGTAGAGATCGAGCCGCTTGCGCAATTCGCCGGACGGGTTGAGGCCACCTTGCGCAACCGGCGGATATTCATTGTGCGAGACAGGCCCGAGCAGCACGCCATGTGCCGCCTTCGCCTTTTCGAATGCCGACGATGGAAATGTCGTGCCGTCCTTGCGATGCGCCGCCCAACCGACAGCCGCGTGCTCGAACGAAAGCCCGAGCATGAACGCTACGTCGGCCGCGCGCAGGACGGAAAGCGTCGCGGAGACAATTTCAGGCCCGATGCCGTCGCCGTCGAGCACCAGAATATTCGTCGGCACACTCATAGGATCTCCTGCACGTATCGCCCGTGACGGGTATAGACCGAATGTGGCGGCCCCGCCATGCAACCGGCGTTGCGTGCCCGGCTGGATGGCATAAGCTATGCCATACCGGCATAGGACGTTTCGATCCCGGCATGGACATCAAAGAGCTGCGCTATTTCATGTACGTCGCGCGCGCCGGCAGCGTCAGCCGCGCGGCAGAGGAATTGCGGCTAGCGCAGCCGGCACTGAGCCGTCAGATCAGGAAACTCGAGCAGAGCCTTGGCGTCACGCTGTTTGCGCGCCACGGACGCGGCGTACGCCTGAGTGCGGCCGGTTCGCTGTTGCTGGAGCGCGCCGAAACGATCACGCGGTTGGTGCAGGAGACCAGCGAAGAGATCAAAGACCGACGGGCACCGCCGGGCGGCCGCATCACCGTCGGCGCCCCGCCGGCTGCCGGACGCCTACTGATTCCCCCTTCGCCGAGCGCTTCCAGAAAGCATGGCCGCAGACCACTCTGCACATGCGCGAAGGCGTTTCCAGTTCGTTGCAGGAATGGCTGCTGGAAAAGCGCATCGACATCGCCATTCTGCACAACCCCCCGCACCTCGAAGCGCTCGATATACGTCCGCTTTTGAGCGAGCGCATGCTGGTGGTCGGACCGCCCGTCAGGCGCGGCCGGGGCCGGGCGCTGCCATCGAGTTTCCGCGTCCGTGATCTCGCCGACCTGCCGCTGATCCTGCCTAACATGGCGCACAGCAACCGCCGGCTTATCGAACACGCTGCACTCGAACACAGCGTCCGCCTGCGCATCAAGATCGAAGCGGACAGCGTTGCCTTCGCCAAAGCGATGGTGGAGAAGGGCCTCGGCTACACGATCCTCACTTACGCGGCGGTACAGGACGAAGTCATGACCAAGCGCCTTATGGCCTATCCGATCGTGCGTCCGACGGTGTCGACCAAGGTTACAATCGTAACGCTGCGCGACCGGCAATTGCCAAAGCTCACGCGCGACGCCGCCGACATGCTGCACGCTGTATGCGGCGAATTGGTGCGCAACAAAACCTGGACCGGCGCACAGCTCGCCTGAGAGCAGACCACGCGGCGGCGCGGATGCGTTTTCAGCAGCACTCCATTGCCATGCCAAAACGGTATCGCCGCCAGAAGGCGGTCCCATTGCGGCCCACGTCATATCAACCTATGATTTTGCCACAAATAAAAACGCTCAAAGGGAGGATGGTTATGCCGCGTTTTTTCGCCCGTCTTTGCCTCGCCGCTTCGGCCCTTGCGCTTGGTCTCGCTTTTGGTTCGAGCGCGCAGGCCGTGACGCTGAAATGGATCACCTTCAAACCACAAAACGCGGGCGACGCGCAGTCGATCAGCACACAATGGTTTGTGGACGAATTCAAGAAGCGCACTGGGGGCAAAAGCGAAATCCAGATGTTCTGGGGCGGCAGCGTCGCCAAGGACAAGGAAATCCCCGACTTCCTCTCAGGTGGCGCCGCCGATATCGGCGACATCATCACTCCATATTTCCCCGACAAATTCCCTCTCAACAATGCCGTCGGTTATTTCATCCCGCAACCGCACTCGACCATCGAGATCGCGGAGATGATGGAATACTGGTACCGCGTCTATCCGCAGTTCGATCAGGAGCTTGCCAAATATAATCTCAAGACCATCGGCTTCCGCCCACTGGAGAAGTACGGAATCATCTGCACCAAGCCGATCCATTCGATCGAGGACTTCAAAGGCAAGCGCATCCGCACCTACGGCTTCGCCTATCCGGCTTTCGTTCAGGCGCTCGGCGCGACCGCCGTGTCGATGAGCTCGTCCGACGGTTATGACGCGCTCCAGCGCGGCATCCTTGACTGTTCGCCGATCGGCCCGTCCCTGGCGCACGGCTGGAAATACGACGAAGTGGCAAAATATTACATCGACGTTCCAATCGGCGCTTCGTTCGGCCACATGATCACCATGAACCGTAAGAGCTACGAAAAGCTCGACGAGCAGACGCGTTCGATCCTTGATGGCCTCGGGCGCGAATACGCCATGCGCTACGCCACCGAACTCGACATCCTGACCAAGAAGATCCTCGCCGGCTGGAAGACGAAAGGCGTCACCGTCATCCATCTGCCGAAGGAGCAATTCGCCAAGGTGCTCGATTTTCCGGCAGTGAAGGCGGTGCGGGAAAAGTGGATCGCCAAGGCGAAAGCCGCCGGCGTCCCGGCCGAGGAGATCGCGAGCGACTTTAATTTCTAATCTGGGCGCGCAAGTCGAGGTCGTCTTTCCGGGGCGTGCATGAAATGTGCGAGCCCGGAACGCAGAAGCCGCGACGATGACCACCTGGATTCCGGGTTTCGGCCCTTTGGCCGGCCCCCGAACGGCACTTAACGACAGGCTACCGATGTCTTCCTTCCAAAACCTCTATCGAGCTTACGGAATCCTCCTACGCGGATTCGGATGGATTGCGACCGTCGCCACCTTCGCGATGATGCTGCTGGTGGTGGCCAACATCCTCGGCCGCTACCTGATCAACAAACCAGTCGCCGGGACGCTTGAAATTACCGAATCGCTGCTCGTCCTGATCATCTTTCTGTCGCTTGGTCTGACACAGTATGACGGCGGCCATATCCGCGTAACCCTGCTCACGCGGCGGCTGCCACCGGCGCATGCGCGCATCGCAACCGTGCTGTCGATGTTGATCGGCGCGGCATTTTTCGCTTGGTGCGCTTATGCGGCCTGGAACTTTGCGCTGCAGTCGTATTCGTTCAACGAATACGAATGGGGCACGGTGGTGTTTCCGCTCTATCCGGTAAAATTCGTCGTGTTTCTTGGCATCCTGCTGCTTGCAATCCAGTTCCTGTTCGACGCCATCGCCGAAACCATCATGCCGATTGCGGCCGACGACGAGCGCGCCCAGGAGAAACTTTGATGGTCTCGCTTGAAATCGGCTTGGCCGGCGTAGTCGCCCTGTTCGCCGCAATCCTGTTGGGCGTCAATGTCATGGTCGCGCTTGGACTTGTCGGCGCGCTTGGCCTCACTGCCGTCGTCGGGTTTCCCGCCGCGACGTCGATGCTTTCCACTGTGTTCTTCGAGACCACGCATTCGTTTCATTTCAGCGTAATCCCGTTGTTCCTGCTGATGGGCTACTTCGCGATGCGCGCAGGACTAGGCGAGGATCTGTTCGAAGCGAGCAACAAATGGTTTGGCGGACTGCCGGGAGGATTGGCGATTTCAACCACCTTGGGCGCCGCCGCTTTCGGCGCAGCATCCGGTTCCTCGATCGGCACTGCAACCGTTTTCACCAAATTGTCGCTGCCGCAAATGCTTGACCGCGGCTACGACAAACGCATGGCGTCGGCTTCGATCGCGATTGCCGGCACGCTTGCCGTGATGATCCCACCGAGCGCGGTCATGGTCATCTTCGGCATCCTGACCGATTCGAGCATCGGCGCGCTGCTGATCGCCGGCGTCATCCCCGGCATCGTGTTCGCTATCATATTGTGCAGCGCCACGTTCCTCACCGTGCTGCGGCATCCCGAATACGCGCCGCGCTCGACCGTCAGCTACACATTGAAGGAAAAGCTTTATTCGCTACGCCTCGCCGGGCCGCTGATCCTGGTGATTTGCAGCATCATCCTCGGGCTCTATCTCGGCATTTTCACGCCGACCGAAGCAGGCGGCATGGGCGCGGCGGTGACATTGGTGCTCGCAATTATCCGACAGCGCGGCATCAAGGGACTCCAGATCATGGCGACGTTACGCGAGACGGTGAAAACTTCGGCCATGATCTTCGCTATCATCATTTGCGCGCTTATTTTTTCCCGCTTTCTCGCGCTCTCGGGCGTCGCCAACACACTCGGAGAATTTCTCACGACGCTCAATGTCAATCGCTGGGTTATCGTTCTGATCGTTGTCGTCATCTATCTGATCTTCGGCATGATGATGGATGCGCCGGCCTTACTCGCCATTACGTTGCCGATCACGCATCCGGTGATGATGAAACTCGGTTTCGACCCGATCTGGTTCGGCGTCTTCGTCGTGCTGCTTGTGGAAATTGGCGCGGTGACGCCACCGGTCGGCGTCAATTGTTTTGTGGTGCAAGCGACGTCCGAAGGCCGCGTCGAACTGGAAGACGTGTTTTCCGGATTGGTGCCTTACGTGCTGGCCGGTTTCGTCATGTTGGCCCTGCTGTGCGTGTTTCCGCAACTTGCGCTCTATCTGCCGCAGCACATGCGCTGACCGACAATGACTCCCGGCACCGAAAGATTGATTCTGCGCTCGACGGTGACCTCGCCGTTCGGGCGCAAGGTGCGCATCGCCGCGCAGGTCTTGGGGCTGGGCGAGCGCATCGCGCTTGTTGCCGCCGACACGCTCGATGAAACCGATACGCTGCGCGCGCAAAATCCGCTGGGCAAAATGCCGTGCCTGCTGCTGCCCGATGGCACGGCCATCTACGATAGTGGGGTAATTATAGAGTATTTTCAGGAGCTTGCCGGCAGCCCCCGGCTGATCCCAGAGCGAGGGCTGGATCGGTTCAGGGCGCTGACTTTGGCGCGGCTCGCCGACGGCATCACCGAGGCTGCGCTCCTGTTGGTCTATGAAGGGCGCTTCCGCGACGCAGATAAATACTCCGAGCGCTGGCTCACGCATCAACGCGGCAAAATCGCACGCGCGTTAGGCACTTTCGAAAACTCTCCGCCTGCGACACACGCCGATATCGTGTCGATCGGTCTTGCATGCGCACTCGGCTATCTCGATTGGCGCAATCCGATCGAATGGCGCGGCGAACATCCACACCTGACGGACTGGCTGATTGCGTTCGCCAAAAGCGAGCCGGCGTTCGCCCGTACGGCGCCCGATGCTGCGTGACCGTCCATGAAACAAGACAGCAATTCACCGGCCGAGCCGCAGACTTGGATAGCGACACCGAGTAAACCCAAACTTCGGCTGCCGTCCGGCGCCTGCGACGCGCATGTGCACGTCTTCGGCCCGCGCGCGCGCTTTCCGTTTCCGGATGAACGAAGCTATACACCGTCCGACGCGCCAAAGGAGACCCTGTTTGCGCTGCATGATTTTCTGGGCATCGAACGTTGCGTGATTGTCCATTCTGCGGCGCACGGCTACGACCTCGCCGTCACCGAAGATGCGCTGGCCGCGAAAGGCGGCGCCTATCTCGGCATCGCACTAGTGCCGTTGACGATATCCGGCGCAGACCTTATGCGCCTCGACGCGGCTGGCTTTCGAGGCGCGCGCTTCCATTACATGGATCATCTGGAAGCCGCCGCTCCGATCGGCGAGGTCATCGATTTCGGCAAGCGGCTCGCCGCCGTCGGCTGGCATCTGCAAATCCACATGGCCGCCAACCTGATTGGCGAACTGACGCCTGCCATCAAGCGCGCGACGGTTCCCGTCGTGATCGACCATATGGGCCGCATCGATGCCTCGCTCGGACTACAGCAGGAGCCGTTCCAGAATCTGCTTCGCCTGATGGACGACAAGAACATCTGGGTAAAAGTGAGCGGCTGCGACCGTGCCACGCGGCAAGGCCCGCCCTACGCCGACGCGGTGCCATTCGCGCGCAAGCTGGCGGCAGAATTCGGCGACCGCTGCGTGTGGGGAACCGACTTCCCGCATCCCAATCACCGGGGACCGACCCCCGACGATGGCGTGCTCATCGATATCCTTGAAGAGATCGCGCCGACGGCGGCCGCACGTCAGGCGTTGCTGGTGGACAATCCGCAGCGACTTTACGGTTTCACGCCGACGAAACACGGTACAGGGAAAACAACATGACCGGACGCCTGCAGGATCGCATTGCCATCATCACCGGCGCAGGCTCAGTTGGGCCCGGCTGGGGCAACGGGCGCGCTGCCGCCGTGCGCTTCGCTGAGGAAGGCGCGAAGATTCTTGCGGTCGATTGTAATCTCGAGGCCACTGCCGAGACAGTCGACAAGGTGAAGGCGATTGGCGGTGAGATCGCTGTTCATCAATGCGACGTGACCGACAATGCTTCTGTTGCCGCCATGGTGAAGGCTTGTCAGAAGCGCTTCGGCCGCGTTGACGTGCTGATGAACAATGTCGGTGGCTCGGCGCCAGGCGGACCGGCCGAAATGGCCGAGGACGTCTGGGATGCACAGGTCGACATCAATCTGAAGAGTGTATTCCTCACCTGCAAGCACGTGCTGCCCGTCATGGAGCGGCAAAAGAGCGGCTCGATCATCAATGTCGCTTCGACATCGGGCATCAGGTTTACCGGTTCCTTTCAGGTCGGCTATGCCGCTACCAAAGCCGGCGTCATTCAGCTCTCGCGCGTGGTGGCCGTGCAATATGCTGCCAAAGGCGTGCGCGTGAACAGCGTCGTGCCCGGGCAACTTCACACGCCCATGGTGGAGGCGCGTCTCGCCCGCCAGCGCGCCGGCGGAGACGTTGCGGCTTTGCTGGCGCAACGGCTCAAACGCATCCCGATCGGGTTCGCCGGAGATGGCCGCGACACCGCCAACGCCGCGCTCTATCTCGCCTCGGATGAGGCGCGCTTTGTCACCGGTACGGAAATCGTGGTCGACGGCGGCATGAGCGCCCGCTGCGACTAGGCGATTCAGGCTGCACGACTCGTGGCCGCGGCGGCGCCGAATTTGAGGACCGCGTTCACCAAGGCATCGATGTCGCGAGGCTCGGTGCGATGATTGACGATGGCGGCGCGGATCGCCAGCCGGTCGCCGATCATGGTGGTGGATGGCGCCGAAACGCCAGACTCGTGCAAATCCGCGACGATCCCGGCGTTCAGCCGGCCGGAATCCGGGCCGCGATAACCGAAGCAGACGATGTTGAGCGACACCGGCGCGAGTAATTCCAGTTCGCGCGACGTGGCGATCTTGATTTCGAGATATCGCGCCAATTCACACGTGCGCGACATCATGGCGCCGAGCGCTTTGGCGCCATAGACCTTGAAGGTGAACCAGGTCTTCAGGGCGCGAAACCCGCGCGACAAATCGGGACCGAAGTCGCATGGCCAATCGCCGCCGGCGGCAAGACCGCGCGTTTCCCGACGCAGATAGGCTGCCGGCGCTGCAAACGTATCGCGATGCAGTTCGCCGTCGCGAACCAGGATGAAGCCTGCGTCGTAGGGCACCTGCGCCCATTTGTGAAAGTCGAGCGCAATCGAATCCGCGCGCTCGATACCGGCGAGCCGCGGCTCGATGTCCGGCGCCATGATCGCCAGCGCGCCGATAGCGCCGTCGACATGAAACCAAAGACCTTCTTCGCGCGAGAGCTCGGCGAGTTCTGCAAGATCGTCGATGGCGCCGGTATCGACCGTCCCAGCCGTGCCCACCACGAGAAATGGAGAAAACCCTGCGCGGCGGTCGTTTACAATTGTCCGCTTGAGGGCTGCGACGTCGATCCGATATTGGTCATCGGTCGGGATGACGCGTAGCGCATCGACGCCGAGGCCGGACAGGTCCATGGCTTGCCCGATACAACGATGGGCGGCGGCGGACGTATAGGCAACGAGACGCTTGCCGGATGCTCCGACCCCTGCGTGACGCACGCCGACGCCGAGTGCGCGGGTCCGCGCGATCAGCAAGCCGAGCAGATTGGCGGTTGATGAACCGGTGAGGAACAACCCCGTCGCGCTGTCCGGAAAGCCGAACAGCTCGCGCATCCAGTGGACCACCTGCCGCTCAACTTCGATCGGCACATGATCGCGGCCGCCGAGATTGGCGTTCAGCCCGGCCGCCAGCATCTCGGCCAGCATGCCGGGCACATTGCCGCCGCCATGCACCCAGCCCATGAAGCCGGGATGGGTGTTGCCTGTGGCAAAGGGAAGAATGTTTTGCAGAAAGTCGTCATGCACCGACGCGAGGCTGCTCGGATCGGCCGGCACGGCGTCGCGGAAGCGCGCCCGCACGCTGTCGGGGATCGGTTGCCAGACGGGGCGTTCGCGAATGTCTTCGACGTAATCGAAAATGTCGTCGAGCATCCGGTGCGCTTGCACGCGGGCGCTTCGCCAATCCACGGGATCGAGCGTCCCGCCCGGCACAAAGAAAGGTTGTTTCCCCATTTCGCCGGCGAGATTTTCATTAACAAGTTAATAAAATGTATCGATAATAAATCGTTAATCAGCCGCCGCTTGCGTCTCGCCGCTCAGAAATCGAGCTTGTCGCGGACGGAACTGAGCCCGGCTTTGGCGCAGGCCTCGTCCTTGTCGCCGCCGGGGGCACCTGCGACGCCAACGCCACCGAGCAGCGAACCGCCGGCCTCGACGATGAGGCCGCCAACGAGCGGCGTCACGTTGGGCATGGCGGCGAGGCCGGGGCTGAGCCTGCCGTCCTTCACTCGCTTGACGAACTCAGACGTGTCGAGCGCGAAGTTTACCGCCGTCCAGGCCTTGCCTTTGGCGATGTCCATCGCGCCAACGCCTGCGTAGCGATCGCGCAGGCTGACCAGCGGCGCGCCGAAGCGGTCAAGCACCACGACGGCAACCTGATAGCCGTCCTTGCGGCATTTGAGCAGCGCGTTGCGCGCCATATCGAAAGCAACGTCGGGTGACAACGACTTGTAGATGATGATGCCTTCGGCGGCACGGCCCGGCGCCGCGAGCATCATGCCGACAGACAACGCGGCCAGGACGGCCGGCGCAAATTTAAGGCGCTTCACTTTTAATCCTCTCTCGGATTCATGGGCGCACCAGCGTGTAGCCCCCCTCGGTCAACTGGAGAATGCGTTCGACGCCGACTTGAACTCTCACGGCCTTCGAATTGATGTTCACATGCTTACCTTCGCGTTCGAGCGTATCGACCGTATTCATGCAGATATCGAACCGGACACCTTGGGCAATCAAACTGTCGACGCGTGCGCGGTTTTGATTTTCCGCCCGCAGCAGATCGATTCCCGGACCAAAGGTGACGACCTCGATCGCAATCTTGTCGGGACCATAGGCCTTCAGCAAATTATTGGCGACGCTGATGGCCAGCGCCTGTTTCTCCTGCGCGCGGTCCGAAAGCTGCAAGACGATACGATGACTGGCGAACGGCTTGTCGGCCGGCGGCGTCTGCGCCGCCGCGGACGTGGCCAACACCACCGTGACTGCGACGAATTGCGCCAACCGAGCGAGCACCACGGAAGTCATCCCCTTTATCCGGATATGCCCGGATTGTTGGATACGCCCTTGAGCGTAACCCGATTGAGCTTTTTCGGCTTCGCGATCTTTTCACCGCGCAGATAGTTCGCGAACACGTCCGACACCGGCTTGCCCTGCTGCGGGTTCACCGAAGCCCAACCCGCGACCTTGTACGTCTTGGCGGCTTCCAACTTGTGGCCATTGTCGAGCGTCATGTCGGAGATCCGTTTGCCGATCGTCTCCGCCGGCGCGCAAGCGTAATCCATTCCGCCGATCCGCACCATGTCGCCGCCTTGCTGATAGTAGGGATCGGGATTGAAAAGGTTATCGCAAATGTCTTCCATGACCACCTTGATCTGCGCGCCGGTCATTTCCTGCACATAGACTTCCGGATAGGTGATCGCTGTTTCCGAGAGAATGTCTTCCATACCGATCGCCTCGCCTGGCAGCATCGTATTGCCCCAGCGGAAGCCGGGCGACAGCGCAAGCTCTGTATCCAATTCATGACGCAGCGCGTCGCAGATGAGCTGATCCATCGTGCCGTTGAAATTGCCGCGCCGATAGAGCACATCGCCGGCGACCGTCAACTTCTCGGACAGGGTGCCGGCATGCGGTTTGTGCAGGCGGTCGATCAGCGCCTGCATCGCAGCATCCGCCTTCAGCAAACCGCCAAAGACCGGCAACAAGCGATAGCGCACATCTTTCACTTTGCCCTTGGCCAAATCGAGATCGAGAACGCCCAGAAATTTACCGGCCGATCCGGCATTGGTCACCAGCGTCTTGCCGGCACTGTTGGCAACCAGCACGGGCCGCGGCACGCCATCGTGGGTGTGGCCGCCGAGGACGACGTCAATGCCGGTAACGCGGCTGGCGAGCTTGAGGTCAACATCCATGCCGTTGTGCGACAGCAGCACGACGGCATCGACTCTGTCCTTCTGCCGCAATCCATCCACCACCTTCTGCATCTCCGCGTCGCGGATGCCGAAAGTCCAGTCGGGCGTGAAACGCTTGGGGTGCGCGATCGGTACGTAAGGAAATGCCTGGCCGATAATGCCGATGCGATGGCCGCCGATTTCCTTCACCATCGCCGGCTTGAACACGCGGCTCGTAGTCCTGTCGAACGAAGGCTTGTCGTTGAAAACAGCTTCTTCGGTCAGAAAAACGTTCTGCGCCAGGAATTCGCCCTTGAAGCGCTTGAGGTTGGCGCGCAATCGATCCTCGCCATAGGTGAACTCCCAGTGTCCGGTCATCGCCGCGATGCCCAGGAGATTAGCGGCGTCCACGACGTCCTCGCCTTGCATCAGATTCGCAAGTCCGCTGCCCTGCCAGAGGTCGCCGCCATCGAGCAACAGCGCGTTGCCACCATCGGCTTCCGCGCGCAACCAATCGATCAAGGTTTTGAGATGAGCAAAACCTCCGAGCCGGCCGTATTCGTGCGCGGCTTCGGCAAAATCCAGACAAGTGAAGGCATGCGCCAGCCGACCGTGGGGCGCGATGCCAAAATGATCCAGGAACACGCGGCCGACCAGATGCGGCGGCTTGCCGGCCATCCCGGCAACACCGATATTGACGCTTGGTTCGCGGAAATAGACCGGGTTAAGCTGCGCATGCGTATCGGTCATGTGCAGCACGCGCGCATTTCCGAAGCGGCCGATGTCGTAGAGATCGTCAGCCTCGGTCGCGCTGGCGAAACGCGGCACAATACCCGACAGCGCCGTGGCCGTGAGCAGCCTCAGCACGTCGCGGCGGCGCATTGCTAGCGTCTCCTTAAGCGGCGGCTCAACTTAGCGGATAACCGCCTCGGTCCACAGCTTTTCCTGCTCCTTGGCCTGTACGATTGAGGCATTAGCCAAAGCCTCTGCTTGCTGCGCGAGCTTAACCGCGTCGTCGAATTTACCGGCCGCTGCCGCGGCTTTCGCCTTCTTGAGATCATCCTCGGTCGTGGTCCATTGGTTCTTGAAAGCGTACGCCTGCTTGTCGGCGGCTTCCGCTTTGGCAAGCGCCACCTTGAAGTCGTCGGCTGAGGCCGCGAACGCAACGCCCGCAAATGCGATCACCGAAAGGGCGACCGCGATCAGGATCAAATGACGGTTACGCATGTTTGTCCTCCAGTTCGCGATCATGGACGGGCGCCCGGCCCGGAAATCGGCAAGCCGTTCGCCATATACGACAGATAATATTCGACATCGCGATAGAGTTCGTCGCCGCCGGCAAGCGGCAGACCGCGTACCTGGCTGTTGCAGCTACGCAAGCGGCGCGTCGTCGTGCCCATGCCGCCCCACGCCGAGCGGTAGATCGGCAGCGCCGCGGTGATGCCAAGCGCCGGCGCCAGCACCTCGGTGCGGATATGATTGCCCGGATTTTGCACATGACAGCTCGCGCAGGAGAAATTAAGCTGGCCGCGCCGGGTATAAAAATATTCCTCACCCTTCTTGTAGGCGGTGAGCGCGCGCGGGTCGTTCGGGATCTTGATATCGAACGGCTTGCCGCGCGAGGTGAACGCCATATAGGCGGTCACGGCAGCCATGTCGTCTTTATTGTAGTTGAGCGGCTTCTCGCCATTCGCTTCGAGGCATTCGTTGACCGCAACTTCGAGCGTGATCACCTGCCCCGACTTAGCATCGAATTTCGGGTAATCCTGGCGAATGCCTATACCTTTGTTTGCAAAGCAGTCAGCGAGTGTCTTGCCGTTCTTGAACGGCTTGGCGAACATCTGTTTGCCTTTGTCCACGGCAAATTCGTAGGGCGGGAACGCGTCGATCGCGATCCACTGCTTGCGCAAGCCCGCATCCATCGAATACGGACCATTGACGAAATCGTTGAGCGGTACTTTCGGAAAGCGCTCGGTGAAGTATTTTCGGAACGCCTTGAAATCCGCCTGTGGATTGACGGCGTTGTCAGCCAGCAGAGGCTGCGCCGTGCCGACGACAATCGCGACCGCCGTGATGATCCTGCGCAGCATTCGCCAATCCTCCCTGTCGACCCATTCGCCCGGGCTTATTGAATTTTCGCGGTCAATGAGTCGGTCGCGCCTTTGTTGTCGACCCAACTCACCTTCAGGTCATCACCCTTCTTGCCGCCCTTGAAGCTGAACTTCACGTAGGGGTCCTTCGACACGGCCGGGCCCCACAGAGCGGTAAACACAGTCTTGCCGCCGTGCTCGAATTGCACCACTTCGATATGATGTGGCGGAATGAGCTGTCCTTTGGAGTCCTTGACGAAGCCGGAATCCATGGGATGCTGGATTAGCGACTGGACCTCGGTCGTGTTGCCGCTGACGACGGCGCGCACGCGGATTGTTGGCATGGAACTGGCCTCTCTTTTCGATTCGTTGGATCAGCCGCCGCAACCGCCGACGGTGACCTTGACCTCTTGCGTTGCGCTGTAGAGCTTTCCGCCGGATTCGACGATCGCAACGACTTTGCCGGTCTTTGCCATTTTCAGCCGGCTCGATACCGCGGCTTCCGTTCCGTCGGGTATCTTGTAGGCGGCGGCAAGGATGTTCGGATTTTCCAGAACCAGGATGGCGATGCCGGTCACCTTGGGCAACGTCGACGCGATCGCGATCGGCACCACCGCGCCGTTCTCTGCGATCTCCGGGGCGTCGAGATTGATCTTGTCCGACGCCACAGCTTCGCTCTTGCCGTACAAATCCTTGAGCACGGCGGCCTGATTCTTTTCCTTGAACGCACTCTGCGGCCATTCCTTGGCGTCCGCATTGGCGTAAACGGGCGAGATCATGGCGCTCGCCGCCAACCCCAGTCCCGCGAGGCCGCCAGCGACCGCAGTCTTCAGGATCATGCGCCGCGCGCAATCGGGCGCGCCAGGAATCGCACCAGGAAATTCGTTCATCGCAAGCTCTCCTTGTTGCCCCTCGCGCGCGGCTACTGTTTGTACAGGAAGTCGACGATGGTATCGATTTCCTCACTCGTGAGAATGAGATTTCGACCAAAGGGCGGCATCACGGTTTGCGGATTGCGCTTGGTCTCGTCGGATATGATCGCGGCGACCTCTTTGCGATCGGGATAGCGCGCCTTCAGATCGACGAGCGACGGCGCGACGTTGCCGTAGTCCCCGATGCCCTTCACCTCGTGGCATTGCTGGCAATTGGAGATCACCAACTTTTTTGCGTCGAGCGGCGATGCGGAGACGGCCGTGGGGCCGAGCACGAAAACACCGAGCGCGGCGCCGGATAATCCGGCAAGCACGAGCATGGAGCCTCGCAAGTCCATCGGTTGTCCTCCCAGCGCAGTTGGATCGTTGTGACCGATCCTATTTCGGTTTCATTTCGTCGAGCGGGCCGGTCGTCCTCGGCGTCAGGCCCCTTCCCTCCGCCGTCGATTCAATTTTGATCTTTTTCGCGTCCGCGCAATCCTTCATGCATTCCTTGGCTGACGTGTCCGGGCGCGGATCCCGCCAGATGAAACGGTCGCGATTTGGCATCTTCACTCTAGGCAAACTGTCGCTATCTGCAACGAAATTATTGTCCACGATATTGTTGATGTTGAGCACGTAAGCTGTGATCGCATAGACATCGTCAGCCGATAACGCATGCGGCGACGGAAACGGCATCGCGCGATTTATGTAATCGAATAGCGTGACGGAAAACGGCCAATAGCTTCCGACGGTCGGCTCGGGGCGCTCTTTCGTGAGCGTACCCACGCCGCCGGCAAGCTTGGGATAGCGGCCCTCGCCTTCGCCGAACGTGCCGTGGCAGGCCGCGCATTGATCGGCGTAAAGGTCGCCGCCTTTCGCGACGGAACCGTTGCCCGGCGGCAGGCCGACACCGTCCGGCCGCGCGTCAATATTCCAACCTGCGATCTGCGCGGCCGTCGCCGGCGTGCCGTAGCCATAGTGACCGGGTTCGGCCGCAAGGCTTGCGCTCGCGCCTAGAAATGAAATCACCGCGGTGGCGATGATCGGCAGATGGTTACGCAAGTTGCACATCATACACGCTTCCGTCCGGCTTGATTTGCCAAGTCTGGATCGAATTGTTGTGATAGATCGAATTGGAGCCGCGAACTTTGCGCAATTGCGTGATGGTGGGCTGCACATAGCCGGTCTCATCGACCGCACGCGATTCCAGCAGCGCCGGCTTGCCATCCCAGCGCCACGGCAACGTAAAGCGCGTCAGAGCCTTGGTGAGCACAGGCTCCGTCAGCGTGGCGCGCTGCCAATTGACGCCGCCGTCAAACGACACGTCGACCGCCCTGACCTTGCCGTGGCCGCTCCAGGCAAGGCCGCGGATTTCATAGAGGCCCGAGCCGCTCAGCGGTTTCTCGGGGCATGGAAATGTAATGACCGACTTTGCGTCGTTCACCCAAGTGAAGCCGCGTGCGGTGCCGTCCGGCATCAGGTCGGTATATTTTGCGGTCTCCTCGCGGGTGTACCAGGGCTTGTCACCGAGCTTGATGCGGCGGAGCCACTTTACTGAGACATTACCCTCCCAGCCGGGCACCAGCAGGCGCAGCGGAAAGCCCTGCTCGGGCCGCAGCGCCTCGCCGTTTTGCGCATAGACCACGAGGCAGTCGTCCAGGCATTTGTCGAGCGGCAGGCTGCGCGTCATGTGTGCGCCATCGGCGCCCTCCATGAGCGCCCATTTGGCCTCCTTCTTGACGCCCGCCTCCTCAAGCAGCGTGGATAGCTTCACGCCCGTCCATTCGGCGCAGCTCACCATGCCGTGGGTGAACTGAAGCGAGTTGAGCTGCGCCGCTCGCCATTCCATGCCGCCATTGGCCGGACATTCGATGAAATGGATGCGCGACACCGAAGGAAAGCGTTCGATATCCTGCATGGTGAGGATCAGCGGGCGTTCGACCATGCCGTGGATCATCAGGCGGTGCTGTTTGGGGTCCACGCTGGCGCGACCGGCGTGGTAGCGCTCGAAGAACAGCCCGTTCGGCGTTATGATGCCATTTAAATCCTGCAATGGCGAAAAGCTGACGGAAGATTCCTTGCTCGCCGTGAGCCAGGGCACGTTGCGGCGGATCACATCCTTGACGAATTGCGATGGCCGGCCATAGGGCCGATCGACGATGCCCGGGCCGAACGTTTGCGACCACGGCGGGTCCTGTGGCGGAAACGCGTTGGGCGTGCCGGCACCGGCCGCGCGACCGAGCGCGGCCGTGCCCGCAACCGCGGCCCCGAGCGACAGGAACATGCGCCGCCCGGATGCATCAATTTTTCGATTGCCGCCGCGGAGGATCGCGATCGTCCGGCGAATGACCGGCAACATCACTCGGCTCCTTCGACCGTTTCATATTCAATTTGTACGATTTGTTGCCGGGCGTCCAGATCGCGATGTGGATTATTTGGCGCTCTTGCCCGCGCCGTAGTGAAGCACCTGAACTTTTTCAAGCGTAATCATTCCGCTCGTCATCATCCCGTCGAGCACGGGCAGGAAGGCATCGATCTTGTCCTTGGCATCGACGATCTCGACGACGATCGGCAGATCCTGCGACAAGCGAAGAATCTTTGTGGTGTGAATGACGCTCGAATGACCGAAGCCAGCGGCGCCGCGCAGCACCGTCGCACCGCCCAATTTGCTTTCGCGCGCCTTCAGCACGATCGCTTCGTAGAGCGGCAGATGCTCGAACTTATCATCTTCGCCAAAGAAAATGCGCAGCAAGACGGCGTCACGTGGAATTTCCATGGCTCAAACCCATCTCATCGTGTTGATGCTGCCAGCCAGCAGATGGCCGACCCAGACGGCGACCAGGCAGCAGATAACCGAGCCGCCGATATTGGCGCCGGCGCGAAACCATTCTCCGTCGTTCAACAAGTTGAGCGTCTGCAGGCTGAAGGACGAGAACGTCGTGAATCCGCCGCAGAATCCGACCATGACGAATTGTCGCGCCATCGAACCGACGAAAATCCGGCCATCGGGGCCGGTCAATGTCGCCACGAA
>DATATS010000102.1:0-6814 GCA_036268675.1 Pseudolabrys sp. | reverse complement strand
GGCCCCGGCATGTCGGTGGTGCCGACGGTGAAGGTGCGATGAGCGCAGCCGCCGGCCACGATCCCGGCAGCCGCTCGGCGGCCGGCGACCGCAACCCCTGGCTGATCGCCGTCGTGGTGTCGATCGCGACCTTCATGCTGGTGCTCGACACCTCGATCGCCAACGTGGCGCTGCGCAACATCGCCGGCGATCTTGCCGCCAGCCTCGACGAAGCGACATGGATCATCACCACCTATCTCATCGCCAACGCGGTAATTATCCCCGTGAGCGGTTGGCTCGCCAGCGCCTTCGGCCGCAAGCGCTATTACATGATCTGCGTGGCGACGTTCACGGTCGCTTCGCTCCTGTGCGGACTCGCGTGGAATCTGCAATCGCTCATCTTTTTCCGCATCCTTCAGGGGCTGGGCGGCGGCGGCATGGCGCCGAGCGAACAGGCGATCCTCGCCGATACGTTTCCGCCGCAGAAGCGCGGGCAGGCCTTCGCGCTCTACGGCGTCGCGGTGATCATCGCCCCCACCATCGGGCCGACGCTCGGCGGCTGGCTGACCGACAATTTTTCCTGGCACTGGATCTTCTTCATCAACCTCCCGTTCGGCATCATCTCGCTCAGCCTGGTGCAGTGGTTGGTGGTCGAGCCGGAGGCGCTGGAGCGCGAGCGGCGCGAGCGCTTGCGGCGCGGGTTGCGAGTGGACTGGGTCGGCTTCCTGCTGGTCGCGCTCGCGCTCGGTTGTCTGGAGATCGTGCTTGACCGCGGCCAGCAGGACGACTGGTTCGGATCGGGCTTCATCGTTGCATTCACAGCGGTCGCGGTGGTGTCCTTCGTTCTGTTCGTGCCGTGGGAGTTGACGCGCGAGGACCCGGTGGTGGACCTACGTCTGCTGTTTACGCGCCAGTTCGGGACGTCGTTTCTGGTGATGATGGCGGTCGGCGCCGTGCTGTTCGGCTCGACCCAAATCCTGCCGCAGCTTTTGCAGAGCGAATATCCCTACACGGCCTATCTTGCCGGGCTGTCGATGATGCCCGGCGGACTTGCCATGCTGATGCTGATGCCGATTTCGGGGGCGGCGTCCGGTTTCATTCAGCCGAAATATCTCATTGCCTTCGGCATGGCCATGATCGCGCTCGCCATGTGGCACATGACGAGCCTCAGTCCCGAGGCGAGTTTCTCGTTTTTCGCATGGGCGCGCGTGTTCCAGATGACGGGATTGCCGTTCCTGTTCATCCCGATCAACACGGCGGCCTATGCCGGCCTGCCGCCGGCAAAGACAAACCAGGCCTCGGCCCTGGTCAATGTGGCGCGCAATCTCGGCGGTAGCTTCGGCATTTCACTTGCCAATACCGAGATCGCGCAACGCACGCAGTTTCATCATCTGCGGCTGGTCGAGCACGTTTACCCGTCGTCGCCCGCCTATCACCAAGTCACGCGCGCGGTGTCCGGCTATTTCACCGCGCATGGCGCCGGCGCGTCCGCAAAGACGCTGGCGCTGGGCTGGATCGGCCAGGTCGTGCAGACCCAGTCGGCGTTGCTCGCCTATATCGATGTGTTCTGGTCGGCGTCGATATTCGCGGCGCTGATGGTTCCGTTGGCGTTGCTGCTGCTCAAACCGGTCGATATGCATGCGGCGCCGGCGGGGCACTAGCGGTTCAGCACGAGAAAAGCTGCATTGGCAGCGCAGAATCAGGTTATTGAGATAGTCGCATTCCGGTCTTGAATGTGCCTTCATCCGGAGGCACTTGTGGGCTCGGGACGGCGGCATTTCGGCCGCCTGCCGCAGGTGGACGATGATCCGACGCATTTCTGGAGTGTTGCTGGCGTTGCCGTTTGCAGCGGGTGTCCTGCCTGCGGCTGCGCAGAATTATCCGCCGCCGCAACCCTATTACAGCAGCGCGCCATCGTCCGGCATCACGCAGCAACAGTTGCCGCCGCCCGGCATTCCGCAAACCTATCGGGCGCAAGGCCAGCCCGGCGCCCCGCAGCGTGTCTTGCCCTATCCGGACGAGGAAGATGCCGCGATTCCGCCGCCGGGCTTTGCCGGATCGAATGGCGGCGCGCCGCCGGCCTATGGCCATCAGTTCGACCAACGCCAGAGTCAGCCGCCGCAATCGGCGCGCACCGACGACGGCGTCATGCGTCCGCCAGCTTCGGTTGGCCCATCCGCGGCCGCGCCGCCGGTGCAGGCCACGCCGCCGAGCAATGCGAACGCGAATGTCATGACGCTGCCACCCGAGGATCAGCCGGAAACCGGCCAGCCCAAGGATCTGCCGCAAAATCTCAGAAAACAACTGGTCGATTTCAACACGCGTGAGCCGGCCGGAACCATCATCATCGACACGCCGCATACTTATCTCTATCTCGTGCTCGGCCGCGGGCAGGCGATCCGCTACGGCATCGGTGTCGGCCGTGAGGGCTTCACCTGGGCGGGCACCGAGCGCATCTCGAGGATGAAGGAATGGCCGGACTGGTTTCCGCCGCCGGAGATGATCGAGCGGCAGCCGTATTTGCCGCGCATGATGGCGGGCGGTGAGGGCAATCCGCTCGGCGCGCGCGCGCTCTATCTCGGCCACACGCTCTACCGCATCCACGGCACCAACCAGCCCTCGACCATCGGCTCGTTCGTGTCCTCTGGCTGCATCCGCCTGATTAATCAGGACATCGAAGACCTCTACAGCCGCGTGCAGGTCGGCACCCGCGTGGTGGTGATGCCGGGCAATAATCCGCCCGAGACAGCGGCCAACACCGGCAATGCTCCGTTCCCCGGCAATTCGTCGCCGGTCGGCGCGCGTGGACCCGCCAATACCGCGCCGCAAGGCGGCACCGCGGTGTCCGGCTCATCTCTGCCGGCGATGCGCTGAATGCCCCATTACACAGCATTGGTGACGCTACCGGCGGTCGCCTTGTATTTCTGGACCGGACTGTCGGTCGCGTCTGCGCGGCGGAAATTCGATGTGAAGGTGCCGGCAACGACGGGCAACGCCGACTTCGAGCGCGTCTTCCGTGTCCAGCAGAATACGCTCGAATGGATGCCGATCTTCCTGCCGCTGCTCTGGTTCTTCGTGCTCTATGTCAACGACTGGGGCGCGGCAGTTCTGGGGCTGGTCTGGATCGTGGGCCGTGTCATCTACATCTACGGCTACTCGCAAGCCGCCGACAAGCGCCACATGGGTTTCTTCGTGCAGTTGTTTGCATGCGGTGCGCTGTTCATCGGGACGCTCGCCGGCATCGCCTGGCGCATGGCGAACGGCTGGTAATTATCCCGCTGCCGCGCTCGCGGATTTGCCGATCGCCGCATTGACCCGCGGCATCACTTCCTCCGCCATCAATTGCATCGAACGCCTGGCAAGGGCCGGGTCGGCCCAATCCATGCCGGCATAGACCAGTTCACCGAAATCGCCCGTCGCTTCGTGCATCTTCAGGATCGCGTCCACCACCTTGTTGACGCTGCCGAAGGTCACGCAATTGTCCATGACATAATCGTCGGTGATCTCTTCATCTGGCTGTTCCTTGTGGCTCTTGAATACATAGAGCCGGTTTCCCCGTTTCATCTTGGCGCGCATCTGCCAGAAATAATGCCGATAGGGGCTGTTGGAATCCTCGCGCGCGTAACGCGCGGCGACCTTGTCGTCGTCGGCGACGAAGATGGTGCGGGCGATCCGCCAGTCCGCAATGTTGGCCTTTTGCCCGGCCTCGGCCTTGCCCTTGGCGTAGTTGGTCCAATGCGACTTGAGATGCTGCGCCAGCAGGAAGTTCGCCGACAGCGGATGGAAATCACGCTTGCCCATCAGCACGACGCCGGGCGAGAACGGCGCCACCACAGTGCCGACGATTTCCGGTCGCGGTTTCTGGAACGGCTTGGCGAGCACGCCGACGCCCAGTTCGAGCGCGGCGGTGCGCGCGAAAGTCACCTTGAAACGATTGTCCGGAAAATCGATGTCGTAGGGCGGATCGCGCTCCCATATCGCGAGAATGACATCGATCGCCTCGGCGAAGATCTTGTTGCGGTCGAGGTCGAGGATGCCGATGGCTTCTGAGTCGGAGGTGAGCGCCCCGGCGCTGATCCCCATGATGAAGCGCCCCTGCGCAAGATGGTCGAACATCGCGGCGTTCACCGCGATCACCACCGGGTGCATCTGCGCCAAATTGGCGGTGCCGGTCGCGAGCTTGATCTGCTTGGTGTCGTGGATCAGCGTCGCCAGGAACATCATGCTGTTTGTGATGTTCTCGCAAGCGTCGGTCAGGTGCTCGCCCATGAAGGCGTCATGGAAGCCGAGTCTGTCGGCGAGGATGATCGCTTCGCGGTCCTCGCGCAGCGTCTGCGACCAGTCCCGGCCCATCGGATGCACCGGCATCGTGAAATAGCCCAACCGCATCGAAAACTCCGATTTTCCGTCGAGATCGAAACTAGCCGAGCCGGCGGCCCAAGCGAAAGCGCATTTGCGCGACTGGTTCGTGAGAATTTTCGAATTTGAGAGGGCGAAAGGACCTAGGCCGCGACGCGAGTGAGGAAGCCCTCGACCGCATGGCGCAGGTCGGCGGCGGCGGCCTCCACCGCCTGCGAGGCGGTGAGCACGCTTTCCGCCGACTGGCGCGTATCGGTGGCGGCGCCGGCAACCTCGTGGAGCACCGACACGACGAGCTTGGCGCCGTCAGCCGCGCCGGCGACGTTTTGCGATATTTCGGTGGTGGCGGCGCTTTGTTCTTCGACGGCGGCCGAGACGGCAGTGGCGCAGCCGTCGATCTCCTGCATGCGGCCGGCGATGCGGCCGATCGCGCCGACCGCGCCGCCGGTCGACGACTGAACCGAGCCGATCAGGCTGGAAATATCCTCGGTCGCCTTGGCGGTCTGCACCGCGAGCGATTTGACCTCGGAAGCCACCACGGCAAAGCCTCGACCGGCCTCGCCGGCGCGCGCGGCCTCGATCGTTGCGTTGAGCGCCAGCAGATTGGTCTGCCCGGCAATGGTGCGGATCAACATGACGACGTCGCCGATTTTCTTGGCGGCGAGCGCCAGGCTCGCGATCTGCCGGTTGGTGCCCTGCGCTTCGCCGACGGCTGCGCGCACGATGTCGGCCGTCAGGCTGAGCTGGCGGCAGATTTCGCCGATGGATCCGCTCAGTTGGTCGGCTGCGATCGCGGCCGTTTCCACGTTGATGGAGGCTTCATTGGAAGCAGCGACCGCGTGTTCGGCGCTTTTCGAGGTTCGGCCGGAATTGGCGAGCAGCGTTGTCGCGGTGGTGCGCATGGCCATGGCGCCATCGGCCACCGTATGCAGGTGTTCTTCCACGCGCTGGCGGAAAGTCATGATCGCCTGTTCGATGACGGTGCGCCGCTGCTGCTGCTCCTGCATGGCGGCGCGTTCGGTTTCGGCGCCGCGCCGCTCGGTGATGTCTTCGTGCGTCGCGACCCAGCCGCCGTCGGACATCGGCCGGTTGCTGACCAGGATCGTGCGGCCGTCGGCGGATTTGACTTCCGTGCTCTTGATACTGCCGCCTGCCATCGAGGCCAGCAGCTCGACGCGGTAGTCGCCAGCCTTGCGCGAAAAAGTTCCATGCGCGGCCCGATATTCGAGCAGCGAAATGAGCATCGTGCCCGGCCGTACGATATCATCCGGCAGCTTGTACATCTGCGCGTAGCGCTGGTTGCACACGGCCAACCGCTCGTCGCGGTCGAACATGCACAAGCCCTGCGACATGTTGTTGAGGGCGAGGAATATGCGGCGATTGTGACGCCGCAAGCGCTGGGTGAAATACAGGGCGGCGAGCAACATCGCCATCATCGTCGTCAGCCCCGCCAGCGCGGCCCACGCCTGGACCGGCACGACATAATGAAACAGCGCAAAGCTCACCGGAAGGCAAATGCCGCCGATCAACGCGACCGAACGCGCATCGTGCGCGATTGCGGAAACGGAGGGGGCCTCGGTCATGGTTGCTTCCGGGCGACGCATGGCCCTGAGCGGAAATGGCCCGCATTAGGACGAAATTATGCGCCGATTGAGAGCACGTTATTCCGCGACGGTTTGTTTGCGGTTAATGGTTCGCTGTGTCGTATTAACAAAAGGTTAAGCGAGAACCGCGGAGCCGGCGCGCGATGTCGGTTGACCTGCCGCATGGGCATCAGTAGATGCCCGGCTGGGCCGCCAGCCGCTGGGCCGCCGATTCGGAGAAACCCCCGCCCATGACGCCGGTTCGCTTGAGCGCGTTGATGCTGGCGCTCGCCGGCCTTGCCGCCTGCACCGCGGCATATGTGCCCAAGGAAGAGCCGAGTTTCTACCGCGATTTGGCGCATCCCGGCGCGCAGCTCGACGCCGCCGCCGCCGCCTCGATGATTTCCGGCTACCGCGCTAACAATCGTCTGCCCGCGGTGACGCTCGATCCGGTGCTGATGCAGCTCGCGCAGGCGCAAGCCGCCGTGATGGCCAAACGCGACAAGCTCGATCACGGCGCCGGCAAGCCGTTCGTCACCCGGCTCAAGGCCTCGGGCTACGATGCCAAGGCCGCGGCCGAGAACATCGGCGCCGGCTACCATACGCTCGCCGAAGCGTTCTCGGGCTGGCGCGACTCGCGTCCGCACAATGCCAATATGCTACTCAGGGACGCCACCCGCATGGGGATCGCCGCGGTCTATACGCCGGCTTCCAAGTACAAGGTGTATTGGGCGCTGATCGTGGCCGCGCCCGACGACAAAAGCTAGCGCGAGCTTGCGTCGCTGCGTTACTTCATTTTTCTCATGCAGTTTTTGACGAACTGGGCGCGCTCTTGCATGGCGACGTGCCGATCCATCGCCATCTTGTCGCAGGCCCGCATTTTCTCGGCTTCG
>DATATS010000101.1:0-3610 GCA_036268675.1 Pseudolabrys sp. | reverse complement strand
CCTCCGAGCGGAGCGGCGACCGTCGAGTTGCTCAAAGTCCTGCTGCGCATGACCGCCGAGCGCCACGGCGTCGCCGCCAAGGTGATCGCCACCGTGGACGAACTCGACCGGATCGCTGCCGACGACGAGGCCGACGTCCCGGCGCTCAAAGGCTGGCGGCGCGAGCTGTTTGGCGACAAGGCGCTCGCCCTGAAGCACGGCAAGCTGGCGCTGGCGGTCGAAAAGGGCCGTGTGGTGGCGGTTGGCAAAGACGAAGCCGCACACAAGTAGCGCGTTTGCGTGCGAGCCGCTAACGGGCCGCTTGGGCGGCCACCGCGTTGCTGATCAGGTTCTTGCCAAGCGACCACACCGCGCCCGGAACCCGATGCGCGTCCGCAATGACGCTATCGAATGCGCTCACGATCCAGTTGCAATCCTCGTCCGATATGACCAGCGAGGGAATGAGCTTGATCGTGTGGCTGTTATGGCCGGCGACCTGGCTGAGTATCTTGTGATCCTTGAACAAGGGAAGCGTGATGAGCTGGCAAAACAGCCCCTTGCTGGCGGACTCGATGAGATTCCACGAGGCTTTCAACTTGAACGATTGTGGCGGGCCGAACTCGATGCCGATCATCAACCCCTTGCCGCGCACCGCCTTGAGAAATTCATAACGCGGCACCAATGCGCTGAGTTCGCGCAGCAGACGGTCGCCGGTTCGCGCGGCATTGTCGACCAGTCGTTCGGCTTCCAGCACGTCGAGCGTGGCGATGCCCGCGGCCATCGCCAGATCGTTCTTGGCAAAGGTCGAACCGTGAACCACCGCGCGGTCCATGCGGTTGAAAATCTTGTCGTAAATCGATTTGCGGGTGAGCACCGCGCCGCTCGGCACATGACCGCCCGACAGCGCCTTGGCGATCAGCACCATGTCCGGCTCGACGCCCCAATGTTCGATGGCGAAGAAGCGCCCGGTGCGGCCAAGTCCGGTCTGAATTTCATCGACGATGAACAAAGTGCCGTGCTTGCGGCAAAGCTCCGCGGCGTCCTTCAAATAGTTTTCGGACGGCAAATTAACGCCCTTGCCCTGGATCGGCTCGACGATGAAGGCTGCAACGGTGCGCGAGGACAATGCCTGTTCGAGCGCGGCAAGATCGTCGAACGGCACGCGGATGCAGTCCGGCAGCAGGGGTTCGAAGCCGTCACGGAAATTCGCGTCGCCGTTGACC
The DNA here is from genome assembly GCA_036268675.1 of Pseudolabrys sp. Lineage (GTDB taxonomy): Bacteria > Pseudomonadota > Alphaproteobacteria > Rhizobiales > Xanthobacteraceae > Pseudolabrys. The sequence continues at coordinate 2,408 of DATATS010000101.1, read as the reverse complement.
GACAGCGCGCCGTAGGTCAGCCCATGGAAAGCATGATCGCAAAAGACGATGCCCGGACGGCCGGTCGCGGCGCGCGCAAACTTCAATGCGGCCTCGACCGCTTCGGCGCCCGAATTCGCAAAGAACACCTTGTCGAGATAAGGAACGTGCGCCAGCAGCCGCTCGGCCAGAATGCCGGCAAGCGTCGAGACATCGAGCTGCACGAGGTTGGGGAGTTCGCTGGCGAGTACATTTGTCAGCGTCTGGCGCAGCGCGGGATGATTTCGCCCGATGGCAAAGGTGCCGAAACCGCTCAGCAGATCGAGATAGCGGACGTTCTCGCGATCGAACAGGTATTGCCCGCTGCCACGACAAAAGCCGACATCGTACCCGATGGTGCGCAGTACCCGCACCATCTGCTCGTTGAGATGGGAAGCGTGCATCGCGTAACGGTCGCGCTCGCGCTCGGCGAACAGGCCCGCAATGTCCTCGCTCGGCACCGATGTTGTCGGATGATGCTTGCCGTTGAGGCGCGCGGGCACGGACGCAGGCGAATGCCGCCTCGCGTGAACGGCCGGGCCAGGCGCGGTCTCGAAAGACTCCGCTGGATGCGGCGCTGCCTCGGCCGGCCGCGTCGCAAAATCGCGCAAATCACTCATCCCTGACGGGCCCCGGTTCCCTTACGCACGCGCTACGCTGTCCCCATATATAACTGAATTATCAGGTTTTTTTCCCGATGTATAGATTCGCAAAGACGACTTCATATTCAGTTGGTTAGCGGCCGCCCGGGGAAGCGCCTTTAGGTCTGGATGACGGGCTCTCTGCCGATCAGGCGCGCGAGCTGGCGCAGCCTGTTGAACAGCCGGTCGCTTTCCAGTTGCGCCGTCTTGCCGGGCAGCCGCAGGATCAATTTGCCGCGTTTTACCTGCATCGGCGTCTTCGGCAACACGCCGCCCTGCCCGGCGGTGAGAATATAGGCAACGCGCATGGCGGCGCCGAGCACGCGCGCATGATCGAGCATGCGCGTGCTTGCAAGTTCGCGCAGGCGCGGCGACAGATCCTCCTCGCTCAGCCCCGCATGCCGGAAATAGACCGACAAAGCGAGGAATGCGCGGCCGGGATGATCGATGGCCGTGAACGCGCCGTGCGCGATGATGTTCATCGATTGCTCACCGCGATAATCGGGATGCGCGCGCCAGCCGATGTCGCCAAGCAGACAGGCGGCATGGCGCAGCCGCCGCTCGTCGCTCGTTTCCTCGATGCCGGTTGAGGCCATGAAGCGGTCGGTCCAGCCGATCAGCTCCTCGCCGTGGCGCGGCGAACGCGACCGCAGGACGTTGAGATCGGCGGCTGCCTGGATCAGCGGATCGCGCGCACGTTCGGGTTTCTTGAGCAGCGAATAGAGCAAGCCCTCGCGCACGCCGAGCACCGAGATGATGACCTGCTTGGGCTTGATGGCGCGCACCAGGTTTTCCATCACAAGCGCTGCATAAGCGAGCAGCGGACGGCGAGCCGCGTTGACCACTTCGATCTTCGACAGCGTCTCGGTGTCCACGCGATGCACCAGCCGCGAAAACTCCAGCGCCTCGCGCGCGGAGATGCGATAATTGTGCATCACATGGAACGGATACCCGGTCTGCCACATGTGCAAACGCGCCAGCGCGCGCCACGTGCCGCCAACCGCGTAAAGGGTGCGGCCCTCGCCTTCCTCCAGCATGTCGAGGTCGTCGAATGCGTCTTCGACGATTCTCTCGGCCTTCTTGATCGACTTGCCGGCGATATCCTGCAGCGCGAGACCGCCGAGCGGCATCGACACGCCGCCGCGCACGCGCGTTCCGTGCACGTCGATCAATTCGAGCGAACCGCCGCCAAGGTCGCCGACAATGCCGTCCGGCTTGTGGATGCCGGATATGATGCCGAGCGCGGTGAGATAAGCTTCGCGCTTGCCCGAGAGAATTGTGATCGGCGTGCGGCAAATGCGGGCCGCTTCCGCGATGAAGGCACGCCCGTTGCGTGCGTCGCGGCAGGCGGCGGTGGCGATCGCCCATATTTTTTTTACATGCAGCGTGTCGCACAGCGCGCGAAACCGCTTGAGCGCGGTGAATGCAATATCGATGGCGTCCGGCGCCAGCAGGCCGGTGGACTGTACCTGACGGCCAAGGCCGGCCAGCACTTTCTCGTTGAAGATCGGCGTCGGCGCCCGCGTCAAACCTTCGTAGATGACGAGACGCACCGAGTTCGAGCCGATGTCGATAACCGCGATCGGCGGCCCATGGTCGAGCCGGCCCTTGGCGGATGATGCAATTGCAGGTGAACGCTTACGCGCCTTCGATGAGGCGGCGTATAAGGCTGCGCGGGGACGACTCTTTGAGCGATTTGCCACGGCCCGACAGACTCGGATTTGTCATGAAATACTTGTGGGCGTTGAA
>DATATS010000100.1:0-7116 GCA_036268675.1 Pseudolabrys sp. | reverse complement strand
CTTCACCACGTCCTGCAAATAGAAATTCTGGATCGGGAGGTGGTTGTTGCCGAACTTGAAGGCGCCGCGCACCGAATGGAAGTTGGCCTTCATCAGCGCCGCCTCCACCGCCTTCTTGTCCGACAGCTTGCCGTGCAGCGCATTGACCGCGGACGCAATCAGGTTCGCTGCGTCATAGCTTTGCGCGCCGTAGAACGACGGCTTCTTGCCGGGATATTTCTTTTCGAAATCCGCGACGTATTTCTTGTTGGCCGCGTTCGGCAGGTCGTTGACCCATTCCTGCGCGCCCGGCACGCCGAGCGCGAGATCCTTCTGCAACGGCAATGACAGTTCGTCGATGGTGAAGGCCGTATAGAGCGGAATCTTGCCCTTCAGCCCGGCCTGCGCGTATTGCGCCAGGAACTGCACGCCCGCCTTGCCCGGATAGAACACGAAGATGGCGCCCGGATTGGCCGCTTTCGCTTTCGCCAGCTCGGCCGAGAAGTCGAGCTGCGACGGCCACGTGGTCAATTCCTGACCGACCACCTTGCCCTTGAAGGTCGACGCCACGCCCGCCAGCATGTCCTTGCCGGCGGCGTAGTTCGGGCCGATCAGGAACACGCTCTTGACGCCCTTCTGGTTCATGTACACGCCCATCGCCTGCGGCGTCTGGTCGTTCTGCCATGAGGTCGAGAAGAAATAGGGCGAGCAGCCTTCGCCGGCGAGTTGATGCGGGCCAGCATTGGCGCTGATCAGGAACGTCTTGGAATCGAACGCGGGCTTCACCGAAGCGAGCAGCACGTTCGACCAGATATAGCCGGCCAGGAAATCCACGTGATCGGACTCGATCAATTTCTGTGTCTTCTGCAATCCGACGTCCGGCTTGAAGCCGTCGTCTTCGTAGATCACCTCGACCGGCAGGCCGCCCATCTTGCGGCCCATGTGGTCGAGCGCGAGTTCGAACGAGTCGCGCATGTTGTTGCCGATGACGGCGACGGGACCCGAGAAGGTCGAGACGAAGCCGATCTTGATCGATTTCTGCTGCGCCACGGCCGGCGCAGCGGCGAGCAGCAAGGCGCCCGCAACCAACAGAATTTTCCGCATGTGTTTCCTCCCCCGGGACCGTTTGAGGTCCTCGCTACAGATGGCCCCAGTGTACCCGCAAGAATGGCAAAAGGTCCATCGGCGGCGCGTCGGCGGTTTGCGCCGCGCCCCACCGCAGGAAAGATAGTTCCGATTGTAGAGAGTTCAGGCCGCGCGCAGTTGGCGCAGTTCGCGGAACGGGATCAGCTTGCGTCGCCCCTCGTCCCACAGCACCAGGCGCACGCATTTGATGCTGTCCCACAAGGTGAGCCGGCCGACCCCGCCGAGTTCGGGATTCTCACGCAGCACATGGGGCAGCCGGTAGTACGGAATCCGGCTGCACAGATGATGCACATGGTGAACGCCGATATTGGCGGTGAACCAGCGCAGCACGCCGGGCAGCACATAATACGAACTGCCGTGCAGCGCGAACTCGTGCAGATCCCAGCGCTCCTGGCCTTCCCATCGCGTGTGCTCGAACTGGTGTTGCACGTAGAACAGCCAGACGCCGATCGCCGCCGCCAGCAACATGATCGGACCATGCACCAGCAGGAACGGTCCGACACCGATCAGCCACATCAGCGCGCCGACGGCGGCCGCGATCGCCAGATTGGTGCCCATGGTGCTGAGCCAAGGCCGCCAGCCGCCACGCATGAGGCCGAACGGCAGACGCTGCCGCAAAAGGAACAGATAAGCCGGTCCCAGTCCGAACATCACCGCCGGATGGCGATAGAGGCGATACGCCAGCCGGCGCCATAACGGCAGCGCCAGATATTCGCGCACGGTCAACGTGTCGACATCGCCGATGCCACGCCGGTCGAGATTGCCGCTGCCGGCATGGTGCATGGCATGGGTCCGCTTCCAGCAATCATACGGCGTGAGCGTGAGCACGCCGAGCACGCGGCCGATCCAGTCGTTGACGAGGCGATTGCGGAAGAAGGCGCCGTGCCCGCAATCGTGCTGAATCATGAAAAGGCGCACCAGGAAGCCGGAGGCCGGCACCGCGAGCAACAAGGTCAGCCACCAAAAGCCGAACGAATATGACAGCCACATCAGCACCCACAATGCGACCAGCGGCGCGGCCGAGATGACAAGCTCGACCACGCTGCGCGCGCCGCTCGGCTCGCGGTAGCGCAGCAATTTTTGGGTCCAGGCGCGCGCGTCGCCTAGGCAGCCGGCCGCGTCCGGATCGTCAGTGATGGGCAAGCGGGCATCCTTTCCTTTTTGTCGGAGATCAGGGCTCGCCGGTCGTACGGCCTTGCAGCCGCCGCTACGCACGCCCAACCGCTTTTCGGGAATCAATGAATTGTTGGTAGATTAGCGCGGCTTTTGTATGTCTGCTACCTGACAAAGTCCAGGCGCGACCGCGGGCAAGGAATTAAGGCAACGGAGAATCGATCATGACACCCACCGTCGCCATCATCGCAGCCGGCAATATGGGCGCCGCTGTCGGCCGCCGCCTGACTGAAAATAATGTGACGGTTTTGACCTCGCTCGCCGGCCGCAGCCAGGCGAGTGCGGCGCGCGCACGCGAGGCCGGCATGAACGCGGTCGAAGACGCGCGGCTGGCCGAGGCCGATTTTCTGCTGTCGATTGTGCCGCCGGGCGAAGCGCTGGCGCTGGCCAGACGATTGGCCGGTGCGCTCGCGGCCGCCAACAAGAAGCCGGTTTATGTTGAATGCAATGCAATCAGCCCGCCGACCATGCTTGAGGTCGCCGACGTTGTGGGCGCTGCCGGCTGTCCCTTTGTCGGCGCCGGCATCATAGGACCGCCGCCAAAACCCGGCTCGACCAACACCAAGTTCTACGCCTCGGGACCTGCGGCAAAACTCTTTGCGAGCCTGAACGACCATGGACTGATCGTGCGCGTGTTGGATGGCCCGCTGACCGCGGCCTGCGCATTGAAAATGTCCTATGCCGGCATCACCAAGGGCTTCACCGCGTTGGCCGCCGCCATGATGCTGGCAGCCGACCGTGGCGGCTCGGCAGCGGCGCTGCATGCCGAGCTCGCCGAAAGTCAGCAGGCCATGCTCAGCTGGCTCACGCGCCAGATGCCGAACATGTACGCGAAAGCCTATCGCTGGGTGGCCGAACTCGACGAGATCGCAACCTTCGTCGGTAAGGATCACCCCGAGCACGCCATGCTCACCGCCGCCGCGCGGTTCTACGAGCGCATCGCCGGCGATTTCGACGGCAAGAAAACAGAAATCGGCGCGCTCGATAACTTTCTCGGCCACCCATGAGCACGGACCAGCCCATTCTCGTCGAGCAGCATGCCGGCTACCGCATCATCACCTTGAATCGACCGGAACTGCTGAACGCATTCAACGAAGCAATGCACGCAGCACTGCGCGGGGCCATCGAACAGGCCGAGGCCGACACAAGCACGCGCGCGCTGATGATCACCGGCGCCGGGCGCGGCTTCTGCGCCGGACAGGATTTGAACGACCGGCTCGCCAAGCCGGGCGAAAAAACGGCGCCGCCGCGCAATACGCTGGAGACCCACTACAACCCGCTGGTGCGCAAGCTGCGCGCGCTTCCATTTCCGGTAATCGCCGCGGTCAACGGCGTCGCCGCCGGCGCCGGCTGCAATATCGCGCTCGCCTGCGACATCGTGATCGCCGCCCGATCCGCGCGCTTCATCCAGTCCTTCGCGCGCATCGGCTTGATCCCGGACTCCGGCGGCACCTGGTTTCTGCCGCGGCTGGTGGGAGACGCCCGCGCGCGCGGACTGTCGCTGCTGGCGCAGGAACTGGCCGCGGACAAGGCCGAGCAATGGGGCCTGATCTGGAAGTGCGTCGACGACAACGCGCTGATCTACGAAGCGCGCCGCATCTGCGAGCATTTTTCCATTGCGCCGACGCAAGGGCTGGCGCTGATCAAGCGCGCGCTCAATGCCTCGGCCGGCAACTCGCTCGATACCCAGCTCGATCTCGAGCGCGATTTGCAGCGCGAGGCGAGCCTGACGCCCGATTATGCGGAGGGCGTGCGCGCCTTCATGGACAAGCGCAAACCAAATTTCACCGGGCGGAAATAGCCAGCGCGTTGACTTGCACGAAGCGGCGTCGTTAGCATGCAAGCGAATTTTGCAAGGTCTTGGCCGCAACCATGAAGCCCGCGCCTTTCGTCCGCCACGTGCCGCGCACACTCGCCGAGGCGCTGACAATTCTGAGCGAGGTCGCGCCCAAGGACGGCCGCGTGCTGGCGGGCGGCCAGAGCCTCGTGCCGATCATGGCGTTCCGGCTGGCAAAGCCGGCGCATCTCGTCGACATCAACGAGGTCGAAGGCCTCGACAAAATCTCCAGCGACGGAAAAGTCCTGAGCATCGGCGCACGCGTGCGCCACGCGGCGTTCCACACATCCGTGGTCGACAATCCGCTCGGCGGTCTGTTGACGCAGGTCGCCCGCCACATCGCGCATTATCCGATCCGCATGCGCGGCACGTTTTGCGGGAGCCTCGCGCATGCCGATCCGGCCTCGGAATGGTGCCTGGCGGCTGCGACGCTCGACGCCGTCATCGTCGCCAAGAGCACGCGCGGCGAACGCACGATCGCCGCGAAGGATTTCTTCCAGGGCATCATGGCGACCGCGCTGGCCGAGGATGAATTGCTTGCCGAGGTGAGGCTGCCGCTGCTCGAAGCCGACGCCAAATTCGGCTTCAACGAATTCAACCGCCGCGCCGGCGATTTCGCCATGGCCACCTCGCTCGTCACTTATCGTCTGCAAGGCGGCAAAATCACGCAAGCCCGTGTCGGGCTTGGCGGCGCGGAGGCGAGCCCACGCCGCATTGCCGAAGCCGAAAGCCTTCTCGACGGACAAGCGCCCGGCGACAAAGTTTTCCGCGCGGCGGCCGAGGCCGCGGCCACGGCGATCGATCCGCTCACCGACCATCAGACCGACGCTCTTTACCGGCGCGATCTGGTGCGCGCTGTCGTGCGCCGCGCGCTGGAGCAGAGCGCATGATCCCGAAAAGTGGGCACAGGTTTTCGGACAAGATCATGCGCAAATGGAAAGCGCTGCAATGACCGCGCACACCAAGGGCGCCGGGTTGAAATGGGTCGGCCGCGCCATCCGACGGCTGGAAGATCCGGCACTGGTCACGGGCCGCGGCCGCTTCACCGCCGATCTCGCCGCCGCGCATTGGGTGCGCTTCGTGCGCAGCCCCGTGGCCGCCGGAAAAATCAAAAAGATCGACGTGCCGAAGGGCGCGCTGGTGATCGCCGCCGCCGATCTCAACGGCGTCAAGCCGATCCGGCCGATGCTGCACAAGTTCAACTACCGGCCTATCGGCCAGCCGATACTGGCGGACGGCGTCGTGCGCTTCACCGGCGAGGCGGTCGCGGCGGCAGTCGCGGCGAGCCAACAGGAGGCCGAGGACATCGCCGACCAGGTCGCGCTCGACATTGAAGAGACGCCGTCGGCAGTCGATACGCAAACAGCGCTCGCGTCCGGGGCGGCGCAGATTCACGCCGAGGCGCCCGGCAATGTTGCCGTCGAAGGCATCGTCGTTACGCCCGAGTTCGATAAAATCTGGGCGAGCGCGCATAAAATTGTCACCGTCGAGGCGCGCTCGCATCGCCAGAACGCGACGCCGATGGAGGCGCGCGCCGGACACGCGGCTTACGAGGCCGCCACCGGCCGCGTCACGCTCACTTGCACCACACAGATGCCGCATCTCACGCGCACGGCGATAGCCGACATTCTCGGCATGCGTGAAGCCGATTTGCGCGTGGTCGCGCCCGATGTCGGCGGCGGTTTCGGACAGAAAATGTCGCTCGCCACCGAATACGTGCTGCTGGTGTGGCTGGCGCGCAAACTCAAGTCGTCAGTGGCGTGGACCGAGGACCGGCGCGAGAATCTGATCGCGGGCTTCCATTCGCGCGATCAGACCATCACGCTGCAAGCAGCCTTCGACAGACAAGCCAAATTGCTGGCGCTCAAATCCGAGGTGGCCGCCAATGTCGGCGCCTATTCGTGCTTTCCCACCACCTGCGGCGTCGAGCCGCTGATGGCAATGGCGGAAATGCCTGGCCCTTACGATTTTCGCGCCTATTCCTGCCGCGCGCGCGGCGTCGTCACCAACACCTGCACCATGGCGCCCTATCGCGGCGTGTCGCGCCCCGTCATCACCTTCGCGCTCGAGCGCGCGATGGACAAGGCGGCGGCGGCCTTCGGCATCGAAGCGGCCGAGATTCGCAGGCGCAATTTGATCGACACGTTTCCCTATACGTCAGCGACGGGTCTGGTGTTCGATCAGGCGAGCTACCAGCAGACCTTGGACATGGCCGTTAAAGCGGTCGACGTGCCGGCATTTCGCAAGCGCCAAAAGGAGGCGCGCGCCAAAGGCCGCCATCTCGGCATCGGCTTTGCGACGTTTTCAGAACGCACCGGCTATGGCAGCGCTGCTTTCGCAGCGCGCGGCGCGGCCATCGTGCCGGGCTGGGAAACGGTATTGATCACCGTCGATCCGTCCGGCTTTGTCGAGGCGCGCATCGGGAGTTCGCCGCACGGGCAGGGCCTGGGCACGGCGCTTGCGCAGATCATCGCCGACGAGATCGGCGTTGCGCCGCAGTCCATCAAGGTGATCCACGGCGACACAGACAACACCCCGTATGGCTGGGGCACCTTCGCCAGCCGCTCGCTGGTGATCGCCGGCGGCGCTTCCCTGATCGCGGCCAGGAAAGTGCGCGCCAAGCTCATCAAAATCGCCAGCACCATGCTCGAAGCGGCAGGAGACGATATTGTGCTGGCGGACGGCGAGGCGACAGTCGCCGGCACCGACCGTTCGGTCACCATCGCCGCCATGGCGCGCGAGGCCTATACGCAGACGCACCGCTTCAAGGGCGAGATCGAGCCGGGCTTGAGCGAAAACGGCACCTACGATCCCGCCGGCACCTTCTCGAACGCCTGCCATGTCGCGATGGTCGAGGTGGACGCCGAAACGGGGCGCGTCACGATCGAAAAATATGTGGTGGCGGAAGACGCCGGCCGCATCATCAATCCGATGATCGCCGACGGCCAGGTGCATGGCGGCGTCGCGCAGGGCATCGGCAA
>DATATS010000099.1:0-10390 GCA_036268675.1 Pseudolabrys sp. | reverse complement strand
GACGCCTCCATGAAGGGCGCCAGGGGATTGCTCATCTCGATCACCGGCGGCCACGATCTGACGCTTTACGAGGTGGACGAAGCCGCTACCCGCATCCGCGAGGAGGTCGACCAGGACGCCAATATCATCGTTGGCGCCACGTTCGACGAAAGCCTGGAAGGCATCATCCGCGTCTCGGTGGTGGCGACCGGCATCGATCATGCGGGCGCCCTGCGCCAGCCCTTGCAGGCCGAGAACGCGCTCAAGGAACTCGCCGGCAAGGTGCGCGCGGAAGGCCGCCGCAGCGCCGAGCGCGTCGAGCGAAACGCGCAGCCGGCACTCACGCCACCCGCCGCGCGCACCGCGTCGGCGGAAGCGACGGCTCATGCCGCCGCCCATGCCGCGGTCGCCGCCGCGATCCTGCCGCCATCCGGCATGGACGAGGTTTCGATCCGGCCGATGCCGATGAAGCCCTCGCTCTTCGAGCCAGCGCTGGGCGAAACGGCTCCGGGCGAACAGCCTCCGGCAAAGACGTTCATTCCGCCGGCGCCGGAGCGCACGGCGGCACGGGCGCCGCGCATGCCGCGCATCGACGAGTTGCCATTGCCGGCGCAAAATGAGATGCGCGCGCAGCGTGGCGAGATCGCCGACAACCATCACGAGAAGCAGCGCCTGACCTTGATGCAGCGCCTCGCCAATGTTGGCCTCGGCCGGCGCGGCGAGGAACCAGAGGCGCCGCCGGCGCCGCGAACCGCGCAGGCGATGCCGCAATTCGAGCGGCCGCAGCGTCCCAGTGCCCGCAATCCGGAGGGACGGCCTGGCGAGCCAGTGTCGGAATACGCCCGACGCGCGGCCCCGCAGGGACTCGATCCGCACGGCCGGTCCGCGCCTGTGCATAATTCGGGTGAGGAAGACCAGCTCGACATCCCGGCCTTCCTGCGTCGGCAGGCGAACTAGGCACAATCAGGTCGGCCCCGCTTCGTGACCCGGAGCGGGGCCGGATTGCCTCGGCGCGCTGGCCAATTTTCGATAAATCATTGATCGGATATCGCTTTTATGGCTTTGCCGGCGCCGGGATGGACCCGCCCGGCGGGCGTTGGCAAGGCGGCAAGGCTTAACCGGTAACGTAAACCCGACGATCAGCCCGCTTGCCGCTGCGCAATTGCGGCAAAAAAGAGTAATAGTTGGTAAGAAAGCGTGAGTTGGAGAACGCCGGGCACTTGGCCTAAGTTTCAGGTGCGAAAGGGACTTTTCGGTCCCTGGGGGTTGCCTTCCCGATCGAGTGATTCGTCATCGAGTGAAGGCAGAATTATGGCCCCGTCGGGGCGAGAGATGGGGCCGCACGGCGCGCGAGTGAGCCGGCGGAATCGGGATAGATGAAGGGCGCCAAGCAGACCACGCTCCGCGACCATATCGCCGTCTCAGGCGTCGGCGTGCATTCCGGTCTTCCCGTCACGCTCACACTTCATCCCGCCGACGACGACAGCGGCATCGTCTTCCACCGCGTATCCGCGGACGGCAGCATTGAGCGCGAAATCCGCGCCGATGTCCGCGCCGTCACCGCCACCGAATTCGCCACTGTCTTGGGCGACGCCAAGGGTCCGCTCTGCTCGACCGCCGAACACTTGCTGGCGGCGCTGCGCGGGCTTTGCGTCGACAACGTCGTGGTCGAGATCGATGGCCCGGAAGTGCCGATCATGGACGGCAGCGCCGCGCCATTCGTCGACGCCATCGACCAGGCCGGTCTGACCGCGCGCGCCCAGCCGCGCCGCTATATTGAAGTGATCAAGCCGGTGCGCGTCGCGACCAAGGATGGCGCGGTCGGCGAATTGCGCCCCTATGACCATGGCTTCCGCGTCGAGGCCGAAATCGAATTCGATCATCCGTTGATCGGCCGTCAGGCGCTGGCGCTCGACGTCGAGCCGGACAGCTTCCGCCGCGAGATCGCGCGCGCGCGTACTTTCGGTTTTATGCGCGACGTCGCCAAGTTGTGGAGCGCCGGCTACGCGCTCGGCGCCTCATTCGACAACACGCTGGTGGTGACCGAGGACCGCGTGCTCAATCCGGAAGGGTTGCGCTTTACGGACGAATTCGTGCGCCACAAGATACTCGACGCCATCGGCGATCTGGCGCTTGCCGGCCAGCCGCTGCTGGCCAGTTACCGCACCGTTCGCGGCGGCCATAAGCTCAATCACGCGGTGCTGTCCGCGCTGATGGCCGATCCTTCGAACTGGCGCTTGATCGAAGCGGCTGAGCCGGTGCGGCGCATGCGCGGTCATGCCGAAATCGCCGGCGGGCTGCCGGTCGCGGCCTATGGGCCGGAAGTGGCCTGAAAATCCGCCAAAACCAGGCTTAACGCTCCGCCTTAATCCCGGCCGAATGGCTGCTTAATTCCTTGGTGCAGCCACGTTTTCTCGTTTACACCGACGTGGAAACGGGCCGTGCCGGATGCGTTTTCGCAACGGCCCGCTGGGGGAAGCGAAAACGAATGCGCGGAATCGGGTTTGCCCGCAAACGTCGCCTGCCGAAGGACTTTGCAAGCATGGACGTGGCAGCCACTGGGTCGGGCCACCATAACGCGGAGTCGGTGACCGCTCCGGCCAACACCGGCCGACGGCGCTCTCTCGCGCGCGTGCTGGCGGCGTTCGTCCTGGCGGCCAGCCTCGGCGCCTGCAGCGATATCGGAGACATGTTCCACAAGGACGAAGTGGCGCCGGACGCGCCGGCCGAGCAACTCTATAACCAGGGTCTCTTTTTGCTCAATTCCAAGCACGACCCCAAGGCAGCGGTGAAGAAATTCGAGGAAGTCGATCGCCAGCATCCCTATTCGGAATGGGCGCGCAAGTCGCTGATCATGTCCTCGTACGCCTATTATGAAGCCGGCTCCTATGACGATTGCGTCGCCGCGGCCAAACGCTACATCACGCTGCATCCCGGCAGTGCGGACGCCGCTTACGCGCAATACCTGATCGCGTCGTCCTATTACGATGAGATTCCCGATGTCACGCGCGACCAGGCGCGCACCGAGAAGGCGCTGACCTCGCTCGATGAGGTGGTGCGCAAATATCCGACCACCGAATATGCCAACAGCGCCAAGCAGAAGATCGAAGTCGCCCGCGACCAGCTCGCCGGCAAGGAAATGCAGATCGGGCGCTATTATTTGCAGAAAAAGGACTACTCCGGCGCGATCAATCGCTTCAAAGTCGTCGTCACCAAGTACCAGACCACGCGCCATGTCGAGGAAGCGCTCGAACGGCTGACCGAGGCCTATATGGCGCTCGGCATCGTCGGGGAGGCGCAGACCGCAGCCGCTGTGCTCGGGCACAATTTCCCCGACAGCATCTGGTACAAGCACGCCTATGCGCTGGTGAAAAGCGGCGGCGTCGAACCCTCCGAAAACAAAGGGTCCTGGATCAGCAAGGCGTTCAAGGGGATCGGGCTGGGCTGAGCGCGATTCGCCGTCGCAGTTACCCACACCGCCACGCCCGGTCTTGTGCCGGCCACCCGGCTCTTGCAACCTCCCAGCGATTCAAGCCTTGGATGCCCGGGATCAGCCCGGACGTGACGAGGTGACCGGATTTGCGCTCCATGCTTTCGCGTCTTTCCATCCGCGACATCGTCCTGATCGACCGGCTCGACATCGATTTCGCCGAGCGGCTGGCGGCGCTCACCGGCGAGACCGGCGCCGGAAAATCGATCCTGCTGGACGCTTTTGCCTTGGCCTTGGGCGCGCGCGGCGACCAGACGCTGGTGCGTCACGGCATCGAGCAGGGCCAGGTGATCGCGGTGTTCGAGCTTGGCCGCGCGCATCCTGCCCGCGCCATCCTGAAAGCCAACGACATCGCGGCCGAGGACGAACTCATTCTGCGCCGCGTGCAATTCGCCGATGGGCGCACGCGTGCCTTCGTCAACGATCAGCCGGTGAGCGTACAGGTGATGAAGCAGCTCGGTTCGGCCCTGGTCGAAATTCACGGCCAGCATGACGAGCGCGCGCTGGTCGACGCCGCGACGCACCGCCGCCTGCTTGACGCCTTCGGCGCCCTCGAGGGCGACGCGGCTACCGTCGAAGCGCTCTGGGACGCGCGCCGTGCGGCGCAAGAGGCAGCCGATGCGCATCGCGCTGAGGTCGAGCGCGCCAAGCGCGAAGGCGATTGGCTGCGGCATGCGGTCGAGGAGCTCGACAAGCTCAATCCGCAGACGGGCGAGGAAACGGCACTTGCGACACGCCGCACTGGCATGATGCAGGCCGAGAAAGTGGCGGAGGATCTGCGCGAGGCGCACGAGGTGCTGGCCGGCACCGGTTCAAGCGTGCCGGCATTGTCCGGTGTCATCCGGCGGCTGGAGCGGCGCTCGGCGCAAGCGCCGCAACTCATCGAACCGGCGGTGAAGGCGCTCGACACGGCGCTGACCGCGCTGGACGAAACCCGCGGCCATCTGGAGGCGGCGTTGCGCACCGCGGATTTCGATCCGGCCGAACTGGAGCGCATCGAGGAGCGCCTGTTTGCGCTGCGCGCGGCGGCCCGCAAATACAACGTGCCGGTGGACGAGCTGGCGGCGCTGGCGCGCAAATATCTGAACGATGTGGTGCTGATCGATGCCGGCGAGGAAAAACTGAAAGGTCTCGAGCAGGCCGCGGCCCAGGCAGACGCCGCCTTTCGCGCCGCAGCCGGGACGCTATCGAAAGCGCGCGCGAAAGCCGCGACCGGGCTCGACCGCGCGGTCAACGGCGAACTGGCGCCGCTCAAGCTCGAACGCGCGACATTTTCCACCCAGATCGAAACCGATGCGGCCGCGCCCGGACCCAACGGCATCGACCGCGTCGAATTCTGGGTGCAGACCAATCCGGGAACCAAGCCGGGACCGCTGATGAAGGTTGCCTCGGGCGGCGAGCTGTCGCGTTTCCTGCTGGCGCTCAAGGTGGTGCTGGCCGACCGCGGCTCGGCGCCGACGCTTGTGTTCGATGAGATCGACACCGGCGTGGGCGGGGCGGTGGCCGACGCCATTGGGGTGCGGCTGGCGCGGCTCGCGGACGGCGTGCAGGTGCTGGCGGTGACGCATGCGCCGCAGGTGGCGGCGCGCGCCGACCGCCATTATTTGATCAGCAAGGATGCGCTGGACAGCGGCAAGCGCGTCGCCACCCGCGTGACGGAATTGGCGACCGAGCGGCGGCGCGAGGAAATCGCCCGCATGCTGGCCGGCGCCGAAATCACCAACGAGGCCCGCGCCGCCGCCGAACGGCTGATCAAGGCGGCGGGGTGATGCAGTGTCGACATGGCTAGTCACGACGCCTCGAAAATCAAACCCGCCGACCTGACGCCAGCGCAGGCCAAGGCCGAGCTGAAGCGCCTCAGCGTCGAAATCTCCGCGCACGACAAGCGCTACTATCAGCAGGACAAGCCAACCGTCACCGACGCGGCCTACGACGCTTTGCGTGAGCGCAACAAGGCGATCGAGGCGCGCTTTCCCGACCTCGTGCGCGCGGATTCGCCGGCAAAGCGCGTCGGCTCTACGCCGACCGGCCGCTTCAGGAAAGTGCGGCACGCGGTGCCTATGCTCTCGCTCGACAACGCATTCGCCGACGAGGACGTCACTGATTTTGTCGCCCGCATCCGTCGTTTTCTGAAACTGGACGACGACGAAAGAATCGCCTTCAGCGCCGAGCCCAAGATCGACGGCCTGTCCATGTCGCTGCGCTACGAGAATGGCGTGCTCGTCACCGCCGCCACCCGCGGTGACGGCGCCGAAGGCGAGGACGTCACCGCCAATATCCGCACGCTCAAGGACGTGCCGCAGCAGCTCAAGGGCCGCGGCGTGCCGAAAATCTGCGAGGTGCGCGGCGAGGTCTATATGACCAAGAAGGATTTCCTCAGGCTCAACGAGCGCCAGAAGGCGGCCGACGACACCATCTTTGCCAATCCGCGCAATTCGGCCGCGGGCTCGCTGCGCCAGAAGGACCCCGCCATCACCGCATCGCGGCCGCTTGGTTTTTTTGCCTATGCGTGGGGTGAGATGAGCGAGATGCCGGCCGAGACGCAATCCGGCATGATCAAGTGGTTCAAGACCTGCGGCTTCGAGACCAACCCGCTCACGAAGATATGCCATTCGGCCGACGAACTGCTCGCGTTCCACCGTGACATCGAAGAAGAGCGCGCCGAGCTTGACTATGACATCGACGGCGTCGTCTACAAGGTGGACCGGCTCGACTGGCAGCAGCGGCTCGGTTTCGTCTCGCGCAGCCCACGCTGGGCGATCGCGCACAAATTTCCCGCCGAGCGCGCGATCACCGTGCTCAAGGACATCGAAATCCAGGTCGGCCGCACCGGCACGTTGACGCCGGTGGCCAAGCTCGATCCAGTCGGCGTCGGCGGCGTCATCGTGCAGAACGCCACGCTGCACAACGAGGACTACATCAAGGGCGTCGGCGGCGATGGCGAACCATTGCGCGACGGCCGCGACATCCGCATCGGTGACACCGTCATCATCCAGCGCGCCGGCGACGTCATCCCGCAGGTGGTTGATGTCGTGCTCGACAAGCGCCCGAAGAACGCCAGGCCCTATCATTTCCCGAAGAAATGCCCGTGCCATCTGCACACCGACGTCGTGCGTGAGGAGACCGCGACCGGCGAGGAGGGCGCGCGTAATCGCTGCACCGGTGAGTTCGCCTGTCCGTTCCAGAAAATCGAACACCTCAAGCTGTTCGCCTCGCGCCGCGCCTTCGACATCGAGGGCCTCGGCGAGAAGCAGGTCGAGCTGTTTTTCGAGAAGGAATGGGTCAGGGAGCCGGCCGATATCTTCACGTTGGAGAAGAAGCATAAAAAAGAACTGCTGGAGGAGGAAGGCTACGGCGAAACCTCGGTGCGCAATTTGTTTGCGGCCATCGAGGAACGCCGCAAGGTTTCGCTCGACCGCTTTATTTTCGCGCTCGGCATCCGCCATGTCGGCGAAACCACGGCGCGGGCGCTGGCCCGCGGTTATGGCTCATGGCAGGCCTTCCACGACGCCTGCCTCAAGGTGGCCAAGGGCGACGAGGAAGCGGCGGCCGAGATGGATGCGATCGACCAAATAGGAGAAACGGTGATCGAGGCGATCAAGACCTATTTCGGCGAGAGCCACAACAAGGGCATCGTCGAGCGCCTCACAAAGCAAGTGACGATCCTCGACGCCGAGAAGCCGAAAACCGACTCTCCCATCGCCGGCAAGACCGTGGTGTTCACCGGCTCGCTCGAAAAGATGACGCGCGAGGAGGCGAAAGCCACCGCCGAGCGCCTGGGCGCCAAGGCGTCCGGTTCGGTGTCGAAGAAGACCGATTACGTTGTTGCGGGGCCGGGCGCAGGCTCGAAATTGGCCGAGGCCAAGAAGCATGGCGTCACGGTGCTGACCGAAGACGAGTGGCTGAAGCTGGTCAACGGGTAGTTATCAGCGCTTCACCAGTTTGGATGTCGTCCCCGCGAAGGCGGGGACCTAGCACTTTCTGCGATTCTGTCATGCTGGATCGTCCGCTTTCGCGGACGATGACACCGCAGATAGGCGGTGAGTGCGCGCGCCAGCCCGCGCAAATTATCACAACGGCTTGGTCGCCGCCTCCAGCCAGGCCCGTGTCGCCGCGTCGAGCAGCGGGCCGATCACCTCCTGCACGCGTGCATGATAGCCGTCGATCCAGTGCCGCTCCTTGGCGGTCAGCATGCGCGTATCGATCAGCCGCCGCTCGATCGGCGCAAATGTCAGCGTCTCGAACGCGTTGAGCGCTTTCTCCGCGCCGGGCGGCGTTTCCGCGCCGACTACCAGCACCAGGTTCTCGGTGCGGATGCCGTAGGCGCCGGTTTTGTAATAGCCCGGCTCGTTCGACAGGATCATGCCGCGCCGCAGCGGCGCGCTGCCGAGCTTGGATATGCGCGCCGGGCCCTCATGCACCGACAGATAGCTGCCGACGCCGTGGCCGGTGCCGTGATCGAAATCGAGCCCCGCCTGCCACAGCGACTGGCGCGCCAGCGGATCGAGCTGCGCGCCGCTGGTTTCTTCGGGAAAGACCGCGCTGGCGATGGCGATGTGGCCCTTGAGTACGCGGGTGAAGCGGTCGCGCATTTCGTCGCTCGGCGTCCCCACCACAAGCGTGCGTGTCACATCCGTTGTGCCGTCCTCGTATTGCGCGCCGGAATCGATCAGGAACAATTCGTTCGCGCCGATACGCCGGTTGCTGGCGCTGGTCACGCGGTAATGCACG
Source organism: Pseudolabrys sp. (assembly GCA_036268675.1). Taxonomy (GTDB): domain Bacteria; phylum Pseudomonadota; class Alphaproteobacteria; order Rhizobiales; family Xanthobacteraceae; genus Pseudolabrys. The sequence continues at coordinate 2,190 of DATATS010000099.1, read as the reverse complement.
ATCGCGCCGTTCGGCCCGCTGCCGGCGATGGTCGGGAATGAAATGTCCTTGAGCTTGCCGGTGTCGCGCCGGAAGCTTTCCAGCGCCGCCACCGCGTCGATTTCGCTGAGTTCGCCGGCCGGCGCTTCGCGCTCGAACCAGGCGAGAAAGCGCGCCAGCGCCACGCCGTCGCGCTCGTGTGCGGCGCGGCTGCCGGCGATCTCGGCGTGGTTCTTCACGGATTTCATCAGCGTCACGGGATCCGGCCCGCGCAGCGGCTTGCCGCCGCCGTCGGCGATCAGCCGCGTCAGCGCGTCAGCGGCGCTCGCGGAATCGAGCCGCACGGTCTTGTCCTTGAAGCGGCCGAGATCGTTTTCGAGCGCGGCGGTCTCCCGCAGTTCGGCGATCTCTGCAAGGGCATGACGCGACGCGTCGTCGAGTTTTTTTCCGTCGATATAGAGGATCGCGCGTTCCTCACGCGGCGCGACGGCGAACGCCAGCGCGAGCGGCGTGTGGGCAATGTCCGAGCCGCGGATGTTGAACGTCCAGTCGACATTCTGTGGGTCCGATATCACCAGCGCGTCGGCGCGTTGTTTGACCAGTTCAGAGCGCACGCGCTTGAGCTTGTCGGCCGCGTTTTCACCGGCAAATGTGACGGCGTGCAGTTTGACCGCGCCGGTGGGCGGCGCCGGCCGGTCCTTCCATAACGCGTCAATCGGATTGGTCTCGGCCGCGATCAATTCGGCGCCGGCATTGGCGCAGGCCTTGCGGAGCTTCTCGGCGCCATCGGCGGTGTGCAGCCATGAGTCGTAGCCGAGCCTGACGCCGCTCCCGAGATTCTGTTCGATCCATTGGTCCGGCGGATTGGCGACGAGATGCACGATGGAAAAAATACTGGCGTCGACCTGCGCAGCCGCCTGCACGGTGTACCGGCCATCGGTGAACAATAGCGCGCGCTCGGCGAGCACGATGGCGAATCCGGCCGAGCCGGTGAATCCGGTCAGCCAAGCCAGGCGCTCTTCACTCGCGGGCAGATATTCGTTCTGCTGGCGGTCGGCGCGCGGCACGACGAAACCATCGAGCCCACGGCGCTTGAGTTCGGCGCGCAAGGCAGCGACGCGCGCCGGCGTCGCCGCTCGGTCGCTCGAATCGTCGAATGACTGGAATTTGGCCTCGAACATAGGGCGGCACTCTAATGGTCTTGGCGCGGACGGCAACGCAGGCATGCGCCATCCGCCGGGCAAGGCAGCGAAGCTGCGCTTTAGGCAAACGCCGCGAAAAATTCGCGCTGTTTTGACTGCTGAAGCAGCAACGAATCGTCTGCCTGATTCAATTTTGTGCAATGCACTAAATTCGCCGCAGTGATGCCATCAATCTCTACAATTGATTAATCGATCATGCCGGAAATACGGGGCTTCCATGCATTGTCATGCGTGGTTCGCATTTGCGAGACAGACTATGGTGCATCGCAATAGTCAGGGATGAATGTCTGTAGGTTTGCACGCTTCATGGAATTTAAGGAGAGACCGACATGGTTGCCGTTACTTATGGCGTCGCCCGCGTTCCTGCCGGCAAGGCCGAGCCGAAAGCTGAACCCACGTCCAAGCGCGCGCAAAAAGCCGCGCTGGCAAAAGGCTGGTTCGCCCGCTTTCTCGATGCGGTGATGGAGGCGCGCATGCAGCAGGCCCGCCGCGAGATTGCCCTGCACGCGCGGCTGATGCTGCCCTACAGCCTGGACGAGCGCGACAATCGCCTGGTCAAACGCGGCAAGACCGTCATGCCGTTCGGCGGCTGGTAAGCCGCGTTCAGCTTTTCACCACGGGTAAGCCGCCCCGGACTCCCCGCTCGGGGCGGTTTGCTTTTCTGTGCATGACAAGCGTGATCCAGCCATCGAGAACGATGCGCCGCTCAAGCGCGAGACCCTGCGCGCGGTAGATCGAAATGACCGCATTGCCCTGCGCCGGCAGCAGGCCGGAGAGCACGACGCGCGCGCCCGGCGCCGTGAGCCGGCGAATCGGCACGGCCAGCCGCAGCAACGGCCCGAGCAGGATATTGGCGAAGATCAGATCGTAGGGCACCTGCGCGGTAACGACGCGCGACCTGGTGCCGACGGCGCGGGCGAAGGTTATTCGCGGCGCGCTGTTGAGCCGGGCGTTTGTCTTCGCCGAATCCACCGCAACCGGATCGATGTCGCCGGCGACCACGCGCTGA
>DATATS010000098.1:0-13432 GCA_036268675.1 Pseudolabrys sp. | reverse complement strand
TTCCGGGCGCGGACGGGAGGGCTTCGCCCAACCCCGATCCGGGCAGCTTTCGCCGCCCTTCATCCGCGCCGCGTCCAGCCATTCAAGGCAGTCCCCCTTAGTAGGGACGGACGGCTGCCCGAGGCCTCCCGGGAGCGGGGTTACGAACCCCACCCGCAGGCGCCGCGTCCTGCTCCGTCTTCAAAAGCGTCCCTAGAAGACGCCCCTCAACGAGCAAGACCGGACGCACATAGCGAACGATAGGAATAAAGTCAAGTGGCCGGCGCTTCGGCCCGCTCGCGCGCGCACCGGTCAATCGGTCTCTTCGGCTTTCGCGATTGTGCCGCCTAATGCAGGCCGGCGCGGCGATGCGTCACCAGCAGCGTGGCGATATAGCAGAGCAGGCCGCTGCCGATCAGCCACATCCAGTTCTGGCCAGCGAGGCCGAATAAATTCCAGTTGCCGGTCAGCCAGTTCAACATTGAGGCCAACGTCCCCGCGCGCGATGACTGCGGTCACTCTAGGCCGCCGGGCGAGGCAACTTCCGTAAATTGAAGATAAAATCGGCGCGTCGCGCGTGCGCTCCTGCGTAAACGGCCTCGATGACAGCGCGCGAAATGGCCCGATATCGACGCGTCCGGCATGGTTAGCAATTGCTAACGGCAATCGTCGTATTTCGACAATCAGTTTCAGCATCGGTTCAACTGCAACCTCTATATTGGGGACGAGGGTCAAACCGTCTGACCTTACACATTGGCAAAGCCGCGCCGGGGGGCAAGCGGAGGCCAATCGCGACGGAGAGGGCTATGGATGAAAGACGTAAGATCTCGCGCCGTCGTACGCTGAAAGCGGGCAGCATCAGGTTCAACCGCGACAGCGGCATCGACTGCCGGGTGCGCAACTTCTCACCAGCCGGCGCCTGCCTGGAAGTGGCGAGCCAACTAGGCATTCCCGACGAGTTCCTGCTGGTGATCGAGCACGATCATCTCACGCAGCCGTGCCACGTGATCTGGCGCACGGCGACGCGGCTGGGCGTGCAGTTCAACGCGGCGTGACAATGCCGGCGCCGGGTGGCGTCGGTCACACTGGAGGGATCAACTGCGTCCGCTCGCCGCGACGCTTTTGTGCGCCTGCTTTACACCGAGCCGGTCCGCCAATTCCCAATCGATGCGGTGCAGTTCGGCCAGCACGTTGCCGATGCTGGCTTGATGCGCTTCGAGCGCGTGGATGAGAGCCAGACATTGTCGCCGGCCAAGCCCGGCTCCGGCCAGTCGCGCGCCAGCCGCTCTCTGAGTTCGGCGACCGGAAGAATCGCGCCAGTTCGCTACGCGGGTCCTCGCCCGGGCCGGATTGAGAGCGACGAGCCTTTCAACGGAATTGACAGCGCGTTCGCGGTCGCCGGCCATTGCTGCGATCATGACCAGCCGCCCGCCGTAATCGCTCATCACGGTGGCGTCGTATTTATTAAGCGCGATGGCCTTGTCGCCGGCCGCGAATGCGGCAGCGATTTCGTGGCGCGCGAAACAGAACGAAAAGCCTGCGCGACGGCCTGCCGGGGTGCGGCGCGGCGTTGCCTCAAAACGCGCCGTTGAAGGTACCACCGTCGATCAGCAGATTTTGCCCGGTGATATAGCCGGCCTGCGCCGAGCACAGAAAGCCGCAGGCGGCGCCGAACTCGGCCGGGTCGCCGAAGCGCCGGGCGGGGATGGTATTGATCCGGTCGGCGGCGACTTCGGTGATGCTTTTTGCCTTCTGCTCGGCGGTCTTGCTCAATCCGCTGCGCAGCCGGTCGGTGTCGAAGGCGCCCGGCTGGATATTGTTGATGGTGACGTTGCTCGCCGCCACTGTGCGGGCGATGCCCGCAAGGAATGCGGTCAGTCCTGCGCGCGCGCCGGACGACAGATCGAGGCCGGCCAGCGGCATTTTCACCGTGCTGGAGGTGATGTTGACGATGCGGCCGAACTTGCGGCTGACCATCGGGTCGAGCACCTTCTGGATGAGTTCGACCGCCACGATCATGTTGCCGATCACGCCGTCGATCATCTGTTGCCGCGTCAGTTCGCGGAAATCGCGCAGCGGCGGGCCGCCGTTATTATTGACCAGGATGTCGGGGGTGGGGCAGGCGGCGAGCAGCGCCTTCTGGCCTTCGGGCGTCGCGACGTCGGCCGCGACCGGCGTGATCCTGGCGCCGGTGAGGCTCGCAAGTTCGGCGGCCACCTTTTCCAGATTCTTCGGTTCGCGGCCGTTGATGACCACCTCGCAGCCGGCCTCGGCCAGCACGCGCGCGCAAGCCTTGCCCAGCCCGCGGCTCGACGCGCAGACGATGGCCTTGCGGCCGGCGATTCCGAGATCCATTCAGTCCCCCTTGGGCGTTGGCCGAGGATTAACAGTGTTAGAGCGGAAGCCGTCAAGGGCGCCAGCGCTGTCGCCGAACTGTTGCATCCGGTTGCTACTCGAATTGACCACACGCGGTTTTGATTCGGAGGGGCCCATGCTGCGCGATCCCGACAAGCAGGTGATGGAAAAAGCCTATGCGCGCACTCAAGTCGGCTATAGCCGACTTGAGCAATTTAATGCCGATCTCGGGTAAACCCGAGATCGGTGCGCCGGTCTATGACGCGCTGTGCGGTCCGGTGTTTCTCAACGGGCGAAGGGCCGCGGCGCAAGCGGCGCGCGGGACCGGCGGGCGCATTCTGGAGATCGGGGTCGGAACCGGCCTCTCGTTTGACGACTATGACGACACCACCGAGATTACCGGCATCGATCTGTCGGAACCGATGATCGCGCGGGCGCGCATGCGGGCGGCGAGCGGGCGCTATCCGTTCGTGAAAGGGCTTGCCGTCATGGATGCGCACCACCTGCGCTATGAGGATGCGAGCTTCGACTGCGTGGTCGGCCAGTTCGTGATCACGCTGGTCGCCGATCCGGAGCGCGTGCTGTCGGAGTGCGCCCGCGTGGTGCGCCCGGGCGGCGAGATCATTCTGGTCAATCATCTTTATTCCGAACGCGGCCTTGCCGCCGCCGTCGAGCGCTTGCTGGCGCAGAAGGCGCGCACGCTGGGTTTGCGACCGGAGTTCCCGTTCGCGCGGCTGGCCGCCTGGGCGCAGAACCATGGCAGCACGGAGCTGATCGAGCGGCGCAAGGTCAAGCCGTTCGGCGTCTATACGCTGGTGCGCTTCCGCCGGCACGCGCAGCGGGCGGCCGCGTGATGGCAGGCTTGTGAATAGGTAAACATCGCCGTCATAAATCTGAAACATGCGCTTGCTAAACCATTTGCACATGAAAACAGCCTGGAGGATCGCTTGCTCGTGACGGACGTCGCCACGAAGCGATATCGCGCGCTTTTCATTTCGGACGTGCATCTCGGCACGCGCGGCTGCCAGGCCGGCAAACTGCTCGATTTCCTGCGCCACCACGAAGCCGACACCATCTATCTCGTCGGCGATATCGTCGATGGCTGGGCGCTGCGCTCGTCCTGGTATTGGCCGCAGCCGCACAACGACGTGGTGCAGAAATTGCTGCGGGCGGCGCGCAAGGGTGCGCGGCTGATCTACATTCCCGGCAATCATGATGAATTCCTGCGCGGCTATTACGGCACGCATCTCGGCGGCATCGAAGTCGTGGAAAACGCCATCCATGAGGGCGCCGATGGCCGCCGCTATCTGGTCGTGCATGGCGACATCTTCGACCTCATCGTGACGCAGGCGCGCTGGCTGGCGCTGCTTGGCGACAAGGCTTACGACTTCGCGCTTACCGCCAACCGCGTCTTCAACGGGCTGCGCCGCGTGCTGGGCGCGCCTTACTGGTCGCTGTCGAAATGGGCCAAGCTCAAGGTAAAGAATGCGGTCAACTATATCGGCGCCTTCGAGAAGGCGCTCGCGACCGAAGCCAAGCACCACAAGGCCGATGGTGTCATCTGCGGCCACATCCACACGCCGGCCATCCACGACGATTTCGGCATCCGCTACATCAATTGCGGCGACTGGGTGGAAAGCTGCACGGCGGTGGCCGAGGACAACGACGGCCAATTCGAGATCATCACCTGGACGCAGACCGGTGACGGCGTCGAGCCGGCTGAAGTCGGCGCCGAACAGCAGGCTGCATGAAAATTCTCATCGCCACCGACGCCTGGCACCCGCAGGTCAATGGCGTGGTGCGCACGCTCAGCCAGGTGGCGCGCGAGGCGCGCGTTCTCGGCGCCGACGTCGAATTCCTGGCGCCGAACGAGTTCTGGACGCTGCCGCTGCCGAGTTACCCGGAAATAAGACTGGCGCTGACCGGGCCGGGCGATATCGAGCGCCGGCTCGACCGGATCAAGCCCGACGCCGTGCATATCGCGACGGAAGGCCCGATTGGCCAAGCCGTGCGCCGCGTCTGCATGCGGCGCGGCGTTGCATTCACGACCAGCTTTCACACACGCTTTCCCGACTATCTGGCCAAGCGCATGCCGTTTCCCGAACACTGGACCGGCGATGCCGCCTGGAGATGGCTGCGGCGCTTTCATGGCGCGGGCGCGGCGATCCTGGCGGCGACGCCGACGCTTGGCGCAGAGCTTGAGACGCGCGGCTTCAAGAACGTGAAGCTGTGGCCGCGCGGGGTCGATGCCAGTCTGTTCAGACCGCGCAGCGGTGCGACGCTCAACCTGCCGCGCCCCATCTTCATGACCGTCGGGCGGCTGGCGGTGGAAAAAAACATCGAGGCGTTCCTGAAACTCGATCTGCCCGGCACCAAAGTCGTGGTCGGCGACGGACCGGCGCGCGCGCAGTTGGCGCGGGCTCATCCGGGTGCGGTGTTTCTCGGCGGCAAGCACGGCGAGGACCTTGCGCGCGCCTACGCCGCGGCCGACGTGTTCGTGTTTCCGAGCCGCACCGACACGTTCGGCCTGGTGCTGCTCGAAGCCCTTGCGAGCGGCGTGCCGGTTGCGGCCTATCCGGTCCCGGCGCCGCGCGATGTCATCGGCGACGCGCCGGTCGGTTGTCTCGATGAGGATTTGCGGCTCGCAGCCTTGGGCGCGTTGGAATGTTCGCGCGAGGAATGCCGGGAGTTTGCCGAGCGCATGACATGGGCCGAGAGCGCGCGCATTTTTATCGAGCACGTGGCAATCGCCACGCACGCTCCCATGCCGGAAAAGCTCAAACGCCTCGTGCGGCTCAAGCAGCGCTTCCAGCGCAAGAAAAACAAGGCGGCTTAGGCGCGGGGGCTTATTCTCGTTTCCTTGTTCAAAAGGCGAAATGCGGTCGCAGCGCGGCCTTGCCCTCATCTCTATTGCGGCGTTAGCTTGGCCGCATGGGCGCTATCGACACCACGATCTTGCCGACCGCAGCCGACATCCAGGCCGCCGCCAAGCGGCTTTATGGCGTCGCGGTGCGCACGCCGCTGATCAATTCACCGGTGCTGGACGAACGGCTCGGCGCGCGCGTGTTCCTGAAGGCTGAAATCCTCCAGCGCACCGGCTCGTTCAAGTTCCGGGGCGCCTATAACCGGATTTCCTCGATCCCCGAGGGAAAGCGCGCCGCCGGCGTTGTCGCCTATTCGTCCGGCAATCACGCGCAAGGCGTGGCCGCCGCCGCGCGGCTGATGGGCATGCGCGCCACCATCGTGATGCCGAGCGATGCGCCGCGCGCAAAACGCGAACGCACCAAGGCGCTCGGCGCCGAAGTCGTGCCCTATGACCGCGACAAGGATGACCGCGCCGCGATCGCGAAAAAAATCGCCGTCGAGCGCGGCGCCACCATTGTGCCGCCTTACGACGACCCGTTCATCATCGCGGGGCAAGGCACCATCGGCACCGAGATCGTCGAGGATCTGGCGCGGCTGTCGCTCAAGCCCGACATCGTGGTGATCGGCGCTTCCGGCGGCGGGCTTGCCGCCGGCACGGCGCTCGGCATCAAGTCGGGCGCGGCCTCCGCCAAGATCTACACGGTCGAGCCGGAGGGTTTTGACGACACGCTGCGCTCGTTCGCGAGCGGACGGCGCGAATCCAATCCGCGCCAGAGCGGCACGATTTGCGATGCGCTGATGAGCAACACCCCGGGCGAGCTGACCTTTCCGATCACGCAGAAGCTGATCGGCGCAGGGTTGACCGCCAACGACAGGGAAGTGGCGGCGGCGGTGCGCTACGCGTTCGAGGAATTGAAGCTGGTGGTTGAGCCGGGCGGCGCCATCGGGCTTGCCGCGCTACTCGCCGGTAAGCTCGATGTGAAGGGCAAGGTGGTGGTCGGCGTCTTGTCCGGCGCCAATGTCGACGCGGAATTGTTCGCGAAACTGATTGCCGCCTGATCAGGTAAACAGCGCCAATCTCTCGTCTTCGCTCAATGCCATCAGCGCCATCAGAGGATCGGCTGGCGGCGGCAACGTCGCCGCGCGTGGCGTTGGCGCGGGCATGGCAATGGGCGCCGGCGTTTTTTCAGGAACTGGCTTGGGCTTTGGCGGCGACGCCGCGCCGTCGAATGGGCTCGCCATGATCCCGGCGCCGACCAGCACGATCGCCGGAGGCGGCGCGGCAGGCGAGGGGATCGGCAGTTCCGGTTCATCCGGCGGCGGCACCACGGCCAGTCGCGCGCGCGCGATTTCGGGCTGCGCCGGCTGCGGGGCGGCTGCGGGCGGCGGCTCGCTCGCGTCGGACTGCGCCAGCACATCGAGACGGCGTTCGAGCATATCGAGCAGGTCGCGCAATTTCGCTGCGCGGACCGGCACCGTCGCGGCATCGAGCTCCGGCCGCGCCAACCGGATCGCGATCAGCAGCATGCGCAATTGATCGCGCAGCCGTTCCGCCGCCGAGCGGTCGGTGCGGATATGCGCCTCCAGCCGCGACAGCGCGTCGAGCAGCACTTGCGTGTCGCTGTTGCGATTGCGCCTGGCGTATTCACTCAGGAAATCGCGTCCGCGCGCGCTGCTGGTCAGCGCCGCAGAGAAGGCCTGATAGTCGTCCTCGTTCGGCGTTGCCGGCGCGCGCGGCGCCGCCGCCAGAGCATGGGTTTCGTTCGGCATATGCATTCTCAAGCCAATCAGCTTATCAATCATGCGGCTTGATTCGGGAAGCCGAGGCCGCAGGATGCGATTGATTTCCCAACGACATTTCGGCTTCCAGACGCGACTTGCCGCCTTATACGCGGCATTTTTCGCGCTCGCCGGCATCCATCTGCCGTTCTTTCCGGTCTGGCTGAAGGCCAAGGGCCTCGATGACGCCGGCATCGGCCTGGTGCTGGCGGCGCCGATGATCGTGCGGCTGTGCGCGGTGCCGATTGCGAGCCGGTTGGCCGACCGGCGCGACGCCTTGCGCGCGACCCTCGTGACGCTCACGACGGCGGCCATCGCCGGCTACACCCTGGTGGGCCTTGCAAACGGCATGGTGGGAATCCTCATTGCCTACACGGTTGCGGCCTGCGCCTTCACGCCGGTGATGCCGCTGACCGAGACCTACGCGCTCAAGGGCCTCGGCCAGCGCGGCCTCGCCTATGGGCCGGTGCGGCTGTGGGGCTCCGCGAGTTTCATCGTCGGCAGTCTTGCCGCGGGCATCGCCGCCGACCGCATCCCGGCGCGCAATCTGATCTGGATGATCGCGGCTGCGAGCGCATTGATCGCGCTCGCAGCCTTCACGCTCGAACCGGTTTCGAGCGAACCGCATGCGAGCGAGCGCCAAACCGCGCGCGCCAGCCTGCTGCGCGATCCGACCTTCATCGCGGTCCTCGCATCGGCCGGTCTTATCCAGGCGAGCCACGCGGTGTTCTACGGGTTTTCGGCGGTGCAATGGCGCGCCGCCGGTCTCGATGGCACGACCATCGCGGCGTTATGGGCGCTCGGCGTGGTGGCCGAGATGGTGCTGTTTGCGGTGCAGGGCCGGCTGCCGCCGTTTTTCAGGCCGAGCGTGCTGCTGATGATCGGCGCGGGCGGGGCGGCGTTGCGCTGGAGCGCGATGGCCTTCGATCCGCCGACCTTTGAGTTGCCATGGCTGCAACTGCTGCATGCTTTGTCGTTCGGCGCGACGCATCTGGGCGCGATCGGGTTCGTGTCGCGCTATGCGCCGCCGGGGCAGGGCGCGACCGCGCAAGGCTATCTCGCAGTCGCGCTGGGCGCGCTGCTTGCCGGCGCGATGAGCCTGTCGGGATTATTGGTGCAGGCGTTCGGCGCGCACGCCTACGCCGCCATGGCGCTAACGGCGGTCGCGGGCGGCGTTTGCGGTTATGTAGTGAAGGTGACGCGTCACGACGCGGCGCTCTGAACGCACATGCGCGCGCGCCGTGGTGCGCTCGCAGCTCGGCACGATGGCGGTGAGCTCGCGGCCTTGCAGAAAGATCATGTGGCGCGACAGGCCGCCGTGCCGGTTGATCCAGTGCCGCACCGAGCCCGGATAGATGTTCCACAGCGCCTGCGTACCGAGCGCGCTGGTGATCGGGCGTCCGTCGGAGCCGGGCATCCAGGCGGCATGGAATCCGAGGCGCGCATTGTGGGTCGCGCAGATGCGGTTGCGCGGGATCAGGCCGAGCACCAGCGTGCAGGCCGACAGGCAATTGCCGTCGATGACGACGTGTTCGCCGGAGGAGCGCACCATGGCGAAGGCTTGCAGGTAATGGCCGATCTGACCGCCGCGGTCTTCCGCGATGCGCATGGTCGCCGATGCCGGCGCGACGCATGAGGCCATGAACGCCACACCCAGCGACAAGCCGAGCAACACCCCACGAACGCGCATGAGACCCCCGTCCCTGTTACCGTTTTTGGCCAGCCTTAAGCCGGCGGGCGATAGTGGCCCAAGTCTAGGCCGGTTTCAGGCTCGGCGGAAAGACTTGGTTAACCAAAAAGCCGGCACAATTCGTGAACAAAATCAGGCATTTGGTGAGAGCTATGAGTTCCCTTTAGGGATCCGGCGGCGGGGACGCCCCATCAGCCCCACAGCGCGGGTGTGGCGGGACATACCTCGCTGTCGCGATAGACGAGGCCGTGGTCGCGATCCTTTTCCAGCAACAGTGGACCGTCGAGATCGACAAAGGCTGCCGCCTGAGCAACCAGCACCGCCGGCGCCATGGCGAGCGAAGTTGCCACCATGCAGCCCACCATGACCGTTAGGCCAAGACCTTTTGCGTCATGCGCCATCGCCAGCGCCTCGGTCAGGCCGCCGGCCTTGTCGAGCTTGATATTGACGGCATCGTAGGCGCCTGCGAGCGCCGCGAGCGAAGCGAGGCCGTGCGCGCTCTCGTCGGCGCAGATCGGCATGGGGTGCGGGAAGGTTGCCAGCGCCGCATCGCGGCCCGCCGGCAGCGGCTGTTCGACCAGCGCGACTTTTGCTCGAGCGCAGGCGGCAAGATTGGCCGCGAGGCTCACCTCGCTCCAACCTTCATTGGCGTCGACGATCAAGGTGGTCTTGGGCGCGGCCGCACGCACCGCGGCGATGCGCGCAGGATCGCCGCCATTGCGGTCATCGCCGCCAAGCTTGACCTTGAGCAGCGCGCGTCCGGCGACTTGCGCGGCCGCCTCCGCCATCGCCGCCGGCTCGCCCAATGAGATCGTGAAGGCGGTGGTGAGCGCACGCGGCGCGGCAAGCCCCGCGAGCGCATGCACCGGACGGCCGCTGCGTTTTGCTTCGAGGTCCCAGAACGCACAATCCAGCGCATTGCGCGCGGCGCCCGGCAGCATCGCGGCCTGCAGACGCTCGCGCGTGAGGCCTGCCGCCAGTTGGGGACGCATGGCTTCGATGGCAGCGCTTACCCCCGCGACGCTTTCGCCGTAGCGGACATAGGGTACGCACTCCCCGCGTCCGCATGCCTTGCCGTCGCCCAATTCGGCGACCACGACCACGGCTTGCGTCTTGGCGCCGCGGCTGATGGCGAAGCTGCCGCGGATCGGCCAGTTTTCGACGGCGACGGTGAGATTCAAGGGCGCGGACACGGGAATTGGGGATATCCGGGGGAATAAGGCTTTGACCGCAACCCTCGACGGGTTCATCTGCCATGGTCAAGCCCGGTTTTTCGCAAACCCTCCTGCTTCGCGCGGGCGGCATTGGAGACTGATCGCGTGAGCGAGGCTTTGCTGGAAAGCGTGCAGGAAGGCGGACGGCTGCGGCTGTCCGCCGGCGGCGCCTGGACCGCCCTGAATGCTCGCGCGCTCGAACCGCTGATCGAGGCCGAAACCGCACGGCGGGAAACGATCGCGCAGGTTGACGTTGATATGGCACGCGTCGAGCGGCTCGATACGTTCGGCGCCTGGCTGCTGGAGCGGCTGTTGCGTGATTTTACGGCGCGCGGCTGCGCCACGCGCGTGCATGGCCTGCGCGAGAGCGATCGCGCGCTGATGCAGACAGTGCACGGTATCACACTCGATGAGGCAGCGGGCCGCCGCCGCAGCAACCGCATTGCGCAGGCGTTCACCGCGGTGGGCTTGCGAATGTCCGCGGTCGGCGAGTTGTGCATCGGCATCGTCAACATGCTGGGTGCGCTGACGGTCGCGTTGCTGCGCGTTGTCGCGCATCCGCGGCGTTTTCGCTTCACCTCGATGGTGCATCAACTCGACAATGTCGGCTGGCGCGCGGTGCCCATCATCCTGCTCATTACGTTTCTGATCGGCTGCATCATCGCGCAGCAGGGTCTGTTCCATTTCCGCAGGTTCGGCGCCGACATCTATGTGGTGGACATGATCGGCGTTCTGGTGCTGCGCGAACTCGGCGTGCTGATCGTCGCCATCATGGTGGCCGGGCGTTCGGGCTCTGCCTACACCGCCGAACTCGGCGCCATGAAGATGCGCGAGGAGATCGACGCGCTGCGCACCATGGGCTTCGATCCGATCGAAGTCCTGGTGGTGCCGCGCATCGTCGCGCTGGTCATCGGCGTTCCGATCCTGACATTTCTCGGCTCGATGGCGGCGCTTTACGGCGGCGGGCTGGTGTGCTGGCTCTATGGCGGCATAGATCCCGAAGTCTTTCTGTCGCGCCTGAAGGAGGCGATCTGGCTGCCGACCTTCGAGGTCGGCATGATCAAGGCGCCGTTCATGGCGTTGGCGATCGGTGTGGTCGCCTGCGTCGAAGGGCTCAACGTCAAGGGCAGCGCGGAATCGCTCGGGCTGCAGACGACGGCCTCGGTGGTGGAATCGATTTTCCTGGTGATCGTGTTGGATGGCTTGTTCGCGGTCTTCTTTGCTTCGATCGGGATGTGAGCGATGGCTCAAGCAGGCAACACAGGAGCCCGCGGCGCCATCATCCAGGTGCGCAACCTGGTGGTCGGATTCGGCGAGCGCATCGTGCTCGATCATGTCGATCTCGACGTCAATCGCGGCGAGATCCTCGGCTTCGTCGGCGGCTCCGGCGCCGGAAAATCGGTGCTGATGCGCACCATCATCGGCCTGTTGCCGCGGCGCGAGGGGACGATCAGCGTGCTCGGCGTCGATCTCACAAGCTGCTCGGACGCCGAGCGGCAGGCGGTCGATCGGCGCTGGGGCGTGCTGTTCCAGCAGGGCGCGCTGTTTTCCTCGTTGACCGTGCGCGAAAACCTGCAATTCCCGATCCGCGAATATCTCAAATTGTCGCAACGGCTGATGGACGAACTCACCATCGCCAAGCTCGAATTGGTCGGGCTCGACATCAGCGTCTGCGACCGGTTTCCCTCCGAACTGTCGGGCGGCATGACCAAGCGGGTGGCGCTGGCGCGCGCGCTCGCGCTCGATCCCGACATCGTGTTCCTCGACGAGCCGACCTCGGGGCTCGACCCGATCGGAGCGGGCGAGTTCGACACGCTGATCGCGACGCTGCAACGCACTTTGGGGCTGACCGTTTTCATGGTAACCCACGATCTCGACAGCCTGCATACGGTCTGCGACCGCATCGCGGTTTTGGCCGACGGCAAGGTGATTGCGGCAGGCACCATGGATACGATGCTCGCTTCGAATCACCCGTGGCTGAGGGCGTATTTCCACGGCAAGCGGGCGCGGGCGAGTGTGGAGGGCGCGTAAAGCGCGGCGTTAGCGCTGTGCCGCAGCCGGCTTTGAGGGGCGTGCCTATATTCGGTCACGTTGCGGTGCGAGCCACACGCCGTAGCGCCTGCGCGTGAGCATATCGAGCAAAGCGGTCTGGATCGGGTCGATGGAAACCAAAGCCAATTATACGCTGATCGGAGTGTTCACACTCGCCGCCGTGGTCGCCATGTTCGGCTTCGTCTGGTGGTTCCAGAGCGTCGGCAGCACCGGCGAGCGCACCTCCTATCGCGTCGTGTTCGACGGCTCGGTGTCGGGCCTGCGCACCGGCGGCAGCGTTTTGTTCAACGGCATCCGCGTCGGCGAAGTCACGGGGCTTTCGCTCAGCCCGGAGCATCCCGAGCAGGTCGTCGCCACCGTGTCGATCGACAAGGCCGTGAAGCTGCGCGAGGACACCCAGGTCGGCCTCGAATTCGCCGGGTTGACCGGCATCGCCGCGATATCGCTGAAGGGTGGCACCCCATCATCGCCGGTGCTCGCCGGCTCCAAGACCAATCCGCCGCTGCTGGCGGCGGCGCCGGGCGCCTCGCAGGACGTGACGCAAGGCGCGCGCGATACGCTGCACCGGCTCGACCAATTCATCGTGGACAACCAGGCGGCGTTCCATAGCACGCTGGCCAATCTCGACAAGTTTTCCGGCGCGCTGGCGCGCAATTCCGAACGCATCGACAAGATCACCGCCGGCCTGCAAAGCCTTGCCGGTGGCGACGACGGCAAGAGCGGCGAGATCAACGAGGCGGCGCGTTCGATCCGCGAGCTTGCCGATCATCTCGACAAACGCACCGCCGAGCTCACGACCGGCGTCAATGCCATGACCAGCGCCGGCACCAAGCAAATCAACTCGATCGGCAACGATGCCCGCCACATGCTGGCCGAGGTCGAGAAGGCCGTGAAGAACATCGAGCGCAATCCGCGCACGCTGATTTTCGGCGGCTCCGCGGCGCCCGCCAAGAAGCCGTGACGAAGAATCCCTGAAAAATAAGCGTCTGCTCGGCCGGCGCGCGCGTCAGCCAATCATGCGGCCAAGCGGCACGTTGACGGGCTGCGAGGACAGTGCGCCCGGCTTGACCACGACCGGCGGCGCCTCGCCCTGCACGAGCTTGCGCCGGTACACGATCCAGTAGGCGATCGTCGCAACGATCGCGAGCGAGCCCGCGGTTGCCAGAATGTCGTTGTGCGAGAACAGGACGTAAAGCGACACCGCTGCGAGCACCACGCGGAACAGCCGGTCGATGAGATTCGAGCGGGCGAAGGTGCCTTGCAGGCTGAAGGTGATGCCGAGCGTCGCGGCCATCACCAGGCCGGCCGCGCCCATCTGCTCCATGCCGGGTTTGACCACCAGTTCGGGATGCACGAACACGGCGGCCATCAACGTGAACAACGATACGCAGATCTGCACCGAGCGCCACAGCGTGGTGTAGAACGAGGCGTTTGCGATTTTCGACGTGATCGCCGCGGTGATCGAGGTTGGCGGCGTGAGTTCGCCGAACACGCCGAT
>DATATS010000097.1:0-17603 GCA_036268675.1 Pseudolabrys sp. | reverse complement strand
GCGCCGGTCAAAGCCAAGACCTTCGGCCAGGCGGTCTGGCAAATCGTGCTTGCCGACGTCTCGATGTCGCTCGACAACGTGCTGGCGGTGGCCGGTGCTGCGCGCGACCATCTCGGCGCGCTGGTGTTCGGTCTCGGCCTGTCGGTGGTGCTGATGGGCTTTGCCGCGAGTTTGCTCGCGCGCCTGCTCGATCGCCAGCGCTGGATTGCCTATGTCGGCCTCGCCATCATTCTCTATGTCGCGCTGGACATGATCTGGCGCGGCGGCCGGGAAGTCGCGCCGCACATCTTCGGACTCTAAAAGCCGTATTTGGATAACGCCGCTGCGAGTGTCGGCGAGGGCGCGCGGCCCGACGTGAACTGGATTTGCGCGCGGGCTGCGCCCGCGATTTGCGGACGCTCGCGCAACAATTCGCCGACGCGGCGCGCAATCGCCGGCGCCGGATCGAGCCAGTCGACCGGCCAAGGTGCGACCTTACGAAAGCGCTCCGCAAGCAGCGGGTAATGCGTGCAGGCGAGCACGACCGTATCGGTGCGTTTGCCTTGCGTTTCGACGAAGCAGGGCGCGATTTCCGCGGCGATCGCGTCATCGCCCGCGGGCTCTGCGGCCAACTCCGCCTCCGCATAGGTCGCAAGCCGGGACGAGCCCACCAGATGCACCTCGCAGCCGGCCGCGAATTCGCGGATCAGCGCGCGGGTATATTCGCGGGTGACGGTCGCCTGCGTACCGAGCACCGCCACGCGCTTGCTTTTCGATTGCGCACAGGCCGGCTTGATCGCCGGCACGGTGCCGACGAAGGCAATCGAAAACCGCTTGCGCAGTTCACCGAGCGCCAGTGTCGAGGCGGTGTTGCAGGCGACAACCGCCAGATCGGGCTTGTGCTCGGCGATCGCCTTGCCGATGACATCGACAATGCGCGCAATGAGCGCGTCTTCCGCCATGTCGCCGTAAGGGAATGCAGCGTCGTCGGCGACATAGACGAACGCCGCGTCGGGCCGCGCTTTGAGGGCTTCGCGGAACACGGTGAGGCCGCCGAGGCCGGAATCGAAGACGAGGATGGTCGCTGGCTCAGCGGGCACGGGATCAGGCTGACCCGAACACGCGCTTGAAGATCGTGTCGACGTGGCGGAAATGGTGATCGAGGTCGAAATTGGCCTCGAGGTCCTTGTCGCTCAATTTGGCGCGCACGTCCTTGTCGGCTTTTAGAAGTGCGAGAAAATCGCTCTCGCTGCCGTCCCACACTTTCATGGCGTTGCGCTGCACCAGCCGATAGGCGTCTTCGCGGGCGACGCCTTTCTGCGTGAGTGCGATCATGACGCGCTGGGAGTGGATCAGCCCGCCGAGGCGGTCGAGATTTTTCTGCATGGTGGCCGGATAGACCACGAGCTTTTCGACGACGGAGGCGAGCCGCGCCAGCGCGAAGTCGAGCGTCACCGTCGCATCCGGCCCGATCATGCGTTCGACGCTGGAATGCGAGATGTCGCGCTCATGCCAGAGCGCGACGTTTTCCATGGCGGGCAGGGCGTAGGCGCGCACCATGCGGGCGAGCCCCGTGATATTTTCCGACAGCACCGGGTTACGCTTGTGCGGCATGGCGGAGGAGCCCTTCTGACCCGCCGAGAAGAACTCTTCCGCCTCCAGCACTTCGGTGCGTTGCAGGTGGCGGATTTCGGTGGCGAGGCGCTCCATGGAAGACGCAACGACGCCGAGCGTCGCAAAATACATTGCGTGACGGTCGCGCGGAATGATTTGCGTCGAGACCGGCTCGACGGATAGCCCCATTGCCTTGGCGACGTGCGCCTCCACGCGCGGGTCCACCTGCGCGAAGGTGCCGACAGCGCCGGAGATGGCGCAGGTGGCGACTTCCTTGCGTGCGGCGGCGAGCCGTTCTTTGGCGCGGGCGAATTCCGCATAGGCATATGCGAGCTTCAGACCGAAGGTGATCGGCTCGGCATGGATGCCGTGCGAGCGGCCGACGGTCGGCGTCATCTTGTGCTCGAAGGCGCGGCGCTTGAGCGCTGCCATTACGGCGTCGACATCCGCAATGAGAATGTCCGCGGCGCGCACGAGCTGCACGTTGAAGCAGGTGTCGAGCACATCGGAGGAGGTCATGCCGGCATGGACGAAGCGCGCCTCCGGGCCGACGATTTCGGACAAATGAGTGAGGAAGGCGATGACGTCGTGCTTGACCTCGGTCTCGATGGCGTCGATGCGGGCGACGTCGAAAGTGGCGCTCTTGCCCTTTTCCCAGATTTTCCTGGCTGCCTCTTTGGGGATAACGCCGAGCTCGGCCATGGCGTCGGCCGCATGCGCCTCGATTTCGAACCAGATGCGGAATTTGGTGTCCGGCGACCAGATCGCGGTCATCGCGGGGCGGGAATAGCGCGCTATTGTCACGCCGCTTCCCCCCGCGCCTGCGCCGCCGCGTTGCGGATCGCCGCGATATTGGCCTTGTAATTGCCGCCCTTGAAGACGGCGGAGCCGGCGACCAGCGCATTGGCGCCGGCCTGAACCACGCGCGCGGCGTTCTCGGCGGTGACGCCGCCGTCCACCTCGATGTCGATGGGGCGCGCGCCGACCAGCGCGCGGACCTGGCGCAACTTGTCGAGCGCCGTCGGGATGAATGCTTGCCCCCCGAATCCGGGATTGACCGACATCACCAGAATGAGATCGACGATGTCGATGACGTCTTCGATGCTGGACACCGGCGTGCCCGGGTTCATGGTGACGCCGGCTTTCTTGCCGAGCGCGCGGATCGCCTGCAACGAGCGATGGATGTGGGGCCCGGCCTCCACGTGCACGGTGATGTGGTCGGCGCCGGCCTTTGCGAAGGCCTCCAGATAGGGGTCACACGGGCTGATCATCAGGTGCACGTCGAGAGGCTTTTTTGTGAGGGGCCGGATCGCCTGCACCACGCCGGGACCGATGGAGATATTGGGCACGAAATGCCCGTCCATCACGTCGACATGAATCCAGTCGGCACCGGCTGCTTCAACCGCGTGCACGTCCTCGCCCAGCTTTGCGAAATCGGCAGCCAGGATCGAGGGTGCAATCAGGAGCGGGCGCATCGACGGGCCTCCAGACGCCGTTCGCGTAACACGGGCAAGGGGCTTCGGGCAACGCCGCGCGATGCGCCGTCAACCGCTTCCGTTAACGGCGCGGGGCGCGAGCCTGCCGGCGAGCGGCTTCAACACCAACGGGAAGAGATAGATCGGAAACTGCACCAGCCCGAAATAGAACCAGGCGGTGTCCGGCAATATCGCGCCCAAGGTTGCCATGACCAGCCCAATATTGCGAAAGCTCGCGAGCATGCCGATCACCATGCCGGCGCCCGCGCCGGCCCGCAGAAACACCAGCATGCTGACGCCGATCAGCAGGCAGCTGAGCAGCAGGATGAGCCCCAGAAGGGCCGTGGCGAACAGCGGGTCCGCCATCACATGGCGCGGCACGCTTTCCATCGCCACGATGGCAAAGACGAAAACAGCAATCACGTTGAGCCCGTCGATGTGGTCCTTCCGCCGCTCGATCCAGTTTTGTCCCACGATGCGCCGGATCGCGAAGGCGACCGCGCCGGAGCCGGCGTAAAAGAAAAATATCTTGATGCCGAGATCGATCGGCGAGAACAGCGACGCGCCCAGGAACAGATAGCTGAAGGCCACGGTGGTGATCGGCGATAGCACGCTGCATAAAATCAGGGTCAGCAGCGTGAATTCCACGTCCAGCGCCATGATCGCGGCGAAAGCAGCCGACGACGTGATTGGCGCAATGACGATCTGGAGGACCATGATCGTGTAGAGATCGGGAAATCCGGTGCGCAGGCCGGAAAACGCGTAAGCCGCTCCGAAGAACAGCGGTACCGCCAGCATCACCCAGAGCGCGGCGCCGATGGCAAGCACCGGCGATCGGACATGGCGAAGCAACGCCGGGGGGTCGGTGCGCAGATAGGAAAAGAGCAGCAGCACGAACACCGTCTCGCCGAGATAGGGTTTGACGTAAGCCGCGAGTTGCGGCACCGCGAGGCCGAGAAAGATCGAGAGGGCGAGCGCGCGCGTGCCTTGGCGGCCGAGCCATGCGAGCGCGGCGGCCAGCGCTTTCAGGATCGGCATGGCAGGCTATTCTCCGGCGGCATCGTTGCCCGGGGTCATAGCGCGCGCGCGCGATCCATTCCATATAAAAGGTAACGCGGCAGGCGCGCTCGGGGAAGGCAGGGAATTCATGGCACGCACGGACACCATTGTGCTCGGCGCCGGCATTGTCGGCGTATCGGTGGCGCTGCAACTGGCCAAGCGCGGCGCCAGCGTCGCGCTGATCGACCGTTGGGGCATCGGCGAGCAGACTTCTTACGGCAATTCCGGCGTGATCGAGGCCTCGACCGTCCTGCCGCCGGCATTCCCCTTCGACGTTGGCTCGCTCTTGAAAGTCGCGTTCAAGCGCGCGGGCGATGCCAATTATCATTTGACGTTCCTGCCCTGGGTCGCGCCCTGGCTGCTGGCGTTTCGCGCGAACTCACGGCCCGAGCGGCTGGTGGAAACCGCGCGGCTCAGCCGGCCGCTGTTTGCGCGGGCACTGGAGGAGCACGAGGCGTTCATGCAGGAGTCGAACGCCACGCGTTACCTGCGCAAGACCGGCTGGATCAAGCTCTATCGCGGTGAACGCAAATTCGACGCCCTCAAAGCCGAGTTCGAGCTCGCCGGCGAGTTCGGCCTGCCGTTTGAAGCGCTCGATGCGGCAGCGGCGCAGGCGCTCGAGCCATCGCTCAATCCGGCCTTCGCGCGCGGCGTGTTCTGGCCGAAGGCTGCGAGCATCAGCAATCCGCTCGCCGTCACGCAGGCTTATGTCGCGCGCTTCCGCGCTTTGGGCGGCGTGACGTTGTCGGGCGACGCGCGCACGCTGCACCGGTCGGGCCGCGGCTGGCGGGTGGAGACGAACGAGGGCGGCGTCGACGCGCCGGAGGTGGTGGTGGCGCTCGGACCCTGGGCGCCTGACGTTTTACGGCCGCTCGGCCTGCGCCTGCCGATGGCGGTCAAGCGTGGCTATCACCGGCATTTCAAGGCGCAGGGAAACGCCGCGCTGTCGCGGCCGGTGGTCGATGTCGAGTGGGGCTATCTGATCACGCCGATGGAGCAGGGCATCCGCCTGACCACCGGCGCCGAATTCGCCGCGCGCGACGCCCGGCCGACGCCGGTGCAGTTCGACCGCGTGGTGCCGCACGCGCGCGAGATTTTCCCGCTCGGCGAGCGCGCGGACGACAAGACCTGGCTCGGGGCGCGGCCATGTTTTGCGGATTCGCGCCCCGTGATCGGCCGCGCGCCAAACCTGCCGGGCGTGTGGCTCGCAATCGGCCACGCGCATTGGGGTCTCACGCTCGGCCCCATCACGGGACGGTTGATCGGCGAGATGATGGCGGGCGGGGAGACGTTCTGCGATCCGACGCCGTATGCGGCCGAGCGCTTTCTCTAGCCGAACTTATCCTTCCAACTCGGGATGCTCCCGGTGAAGGGCAAAGCCGTCGCTTCATAAACGCCGCGGGCGATGGCGCGGGCCAGCACGTTGGCCGCGAGCATGCCCAGTTCGCTCAGTGCATAGACCGGGTCGGGCAGTGGCTTTGCGCCCATGCCGACGGCGAACACCACATCGCCGTCGAGCGGTGTGTGAACGGGATAGATGGCGCGCGACAGCCCGCTTTGCGCCATCACGGCGAGGCGCTTCGCCTGCGCCTTGGTGAGCTTGGCGTCGGTGGCGACCACGGCAAGGGTCGTATTGGCGCCCGGTGCGCCTTTGCTGCGAAAGGCCAGTGCATCGGGGGGAAACGATTGCGGCCAGCCGCGCCCGCCGAATTCCTTGTCTTGCTCGAATGGAGCAGCCCAGAAATGCGGCCCCTCGCCAACGGTCACGCTGCCGGCGGCGTTGGCCGCGCAAAGCGCGCCGACCGTCAGGCCATCGCGCGTGCGCGCCGACGCACTGCCAATGCCGCCCTTGAGGTTGACCGTGGTTGCGCCGAGGCCCGCTCCGACGCTGCCAAGCGCGACATCGGCGCCGGCAGCTTTGGCCGCGTCGTAGCCGAATTCGCGATAGGGCGGATAGCGGCCCCAATTCTTGTCGCCACCGCTCAGCAGATCGAACAGGATCGCACCCGGCACGATCGGCACGCGCGCTTCGCGTACCTGGAAGCCGCGGCCTTGTTCGCGCAAATAGGCCTGAACGCCCGAGGCTGAATCGAGCCCGAAGGCCGAGCCGCCGGACAGCACGATTGCGTCGATGCCTTCCACCGTCTGAGCGGGGTCGAGCAATGCCGTCTCGCGCGTGCCGGGCCCGCCGCCGCGTACATCGACGCTGCCGACGACGGGCGCGTCAAATACCACCACCGTGGAGCCCGAGCCGAGCCTGGCGTCGCCGGCCTGTCCGATGCGGATGCCGGGGATATCGGTGATCGAATTGCGCATGGCCATGCTTCAATCCTAACACGTTCGATCACGTTCCGGCGAAAGGGTCCATTGCCGCTTGCATGAATGGGCGAGGCGTCGCATCTAGGGCGCCATGCATAGCGACGTTCCCTCCATTTTGGCCGCCCTGATTGCCGGCCTGGTCAGCTTCCTGTCCCCTTGCGTGTTGCCGCTGGTGCCGCCTTATCTCGTGTATATGGCCGGCGCCTCGCTGGAGCGGCTGGCCGAGCGCAAGCCTGCGCGCGGCGTGCGCTGGGAAACGGTTGCGGCGGCGGTGCTGTTCGTCTGTGGCTTTGCCACCGTGTTCGTGACGCTCGGCGCCAGTGCCAGCGCGGTCGGCTCGCTGATCCGGATTTATTCCGGGCCGCTTGCGACGATTGCCGGCGTCGTCATCATCGTCATGGGCCTGCATTTTCTGGGGCTGACGCCGATTGCATTCCTGATGCGCGAGAAGCGCCTCGCCGTCGCCAAGCCGGTCGGGCTATGGGGCGCCTACGTGATGGGGCTCGCATTCGCGTTTGGATGGACGCCCTGCATCGGTCCGATCCTCGCAGCGATCCTGGCGGTGGCCGCCTCCGAACAGACGGTTGCGAAGGGCGCCGGATTGCTTGCGGTCTATTCGCTTGGGCTGGGGATACCCTTCATCATCGCCGCCTTCGCGGTCGAACCCTTCGCGGCGTTTCTTGCGCGCTTCAAGGGTTATCTGCATCGCGTCGAGCAGGCGATGGGCGCGCTGCTGGTGTTGACCGGAATAGCGTTCCTCACCGGCAGCATCAATCAGTTGAGCATCTGGCTGCTGGAGGTTTTTCCGAGCCTCGGCAAGATCGGCTGAGACGAAAATAAAACGCCCGCCCCGGGTGAACGGGGCGGGCGCTTTGCGTTGCGTTGAGTCTTAGTTGGTCGCCGACGGCGGCAGTTCGACGTAGGTGATCTTGCCGGTGGCGTCTTTCTTCCAGATGTACATCACGTAGTCGAGACGGGTGATGTCACCCTTCTTGTCGTAGCTGATCGGGCCGATCACGGTCTTGAAGCTCATGCCGGAGTGCATCTTGGCCGCGACCTTCTTCGGATCGAGCGACTTGGCCGCAGCTGCGGCCTGCGCCATCACCTGCACCGCTGCGTAGCTGTAGAGCGTGTAGGCTTCCGGCTCGAACTTGTTGGCGCGAAACTTCGCCACCACGTCCTTGGCCGCCGGGTTGTTGCGCGGATCCGGCGGGAAGGTCATCAGCGTGCCTTCGACGCCGGGGCCGCCGATCGAGGCGAACTCGTCGGTGGTGATGCCGTCAGCGCCCATCATCTGGGTCTTGACGCCCTGGTCGCGCATCTGACGAACGATCAGACCGCCTTCGGTGTGCAGGCCGCCCCAATAGACGAGATCGGCATTGGAGGCCTTGATCTTGGACACCAGCGCGGAGAAATCCTTCTCGCCGATGTTGATGCCTTCATACAGCACCGGCTTCATGCCGCCCTTGGCCATCGACTTGATGGTTTCGTCGGCGAGGCCCTTGCCGTAGGTGGTCTTGTCGTGGACCACGGCGATCTTCTTGCCCTTGAAGTGCTTGAGAATGTAGGCCGCGGCAACCGCGCCCTGCTGATCGTCGCGACCGCAGGTGCGGAACACGTTCCACATCTTGCGCTCGGTGATCTGCGGGTTGGTGGCGGAGGGCGTCACATCGAGCATGCCGTTTTCCTGGTAAACCAGGGAGGCCGGCATGGTCACGCCGGAGTTGAAGTGACCGTCGACGAACTTGACGCCGTCAGCGGCGAACTTGTTGGCGACCGAAACGCCTTGCTTCGGATCGGAAACGTCATCGCCGAATTCGACGGTGATTTTCTGGCCGTTGACGCCGCCTTTGGCGTTGATGTCGTCGACGGCTTGTTGCGCGCCGTTCTTGAGCTGCGCGCCGAACGCGGCGTTCGGACCCGTGACCGGTCCGGCAACGCCCAGTTTCATGTCGGCCGAAGCCGTTCCCGCGAACGCGAAAGCAAAACCCAGCGCGAGGCCGAGTGTCGTGATTTTTCTCATGTAACTCCCCTTCAACTTGATACCGGCAGGACGGAACTAGAGCGTTTAGCAACTTGTCGTTGGCGCGATGCTACATCAGGGCGATCTGCGGCGCCAGCGCATCGCACCCCCTTGGCCGTAAAGCCAATGATACTGGGTCACCATCTGGATCGCGCGGTTGGCCCTGAATCCAAGGCCGGCGCACAGCAGGCAAACCCCCGCATCGACCAAATAATAGTGGAGGGACAAAAGCGTGCCGTCGAAAAGGGCATAATGGAAGAAGCGCACGACGGCTCCCAGGATCAGCATATAGGCGACAATCTGCCACCACGGCCGCCAGGTGGCGGCAATGGCGCGGCCGGACAGCGCCGCCGCCCCGCCACCGAGGCCGACGGTGAGGAGAATAAAGACGCCCAATGACCCTTGGTAGATAAGGCCGTACATCAGTTTGCCACCTGCTGCCGTCCGCCTTCCAGATAGGCCGATTTGACTTCCGGCCGCTCCAGCAATTCCTTTCCGGTCCCCGACAGCGTGATGGAGCCGTTGACCATCACATAACCGCGGTGCGCGAGCTTGAGGGCGTGAAAGGCGTTCTGTTCGACCAGGAACACCGACAGCCCCTCCTTGGTGTTGAGCATCTTGATGGCGTCGAAGATCTGCCGGACGATCAGCGGCGCGAGACCGAGCGAAGGCTCGTCCAGCAGCAAGAGCCGCGGCCGGCTCATCAACGCGCGCGCGATGGCCAGCATCTGCTGCTCGCCGCCCGAGAGCGTGCCGCCGCGCTGACTGAGGCGCTGCTCGAGCCGTGGGAAAATTCCGAGCACGCGCTTGAGGTCATTGTCGAAGTCGCCGGCGTCGGCGACGATCGCGCCCATCTGCAAATTCTCCAGAACCGTCATGCGCGAGAAGATGCGGCGGCCCTCCGGCGCCTGCGCCAGTTTCAGCCGGGCGATTTCGTAGGTCGGCAACCGCGTGATGTCCCGCCCGGCGAAGGAGATCGTGCCCGCGTGCGCGCGCGGGTTGCCGCAGACCGTCATCATCAGCGTGGATTTGCCCGCGCCATTGGCGCCGATCAGCGTGACGATCTCGCCGTCATTGACGTCAAGATCGACGCCTCGGAGCGCCTGCACGCGGCCGTAATAGGTCTCGACGTTGCGCACGCTGAGCAAAGGCGACGTCATAGGCCCACCTCAGCTTCAACCTTCTCGACTTCTTCGTCGGCGACGCCGAGATAGGCGGCGATCACCTTGGCGTCGTTGCGCACCTCTTCGGGGCTGCCGTCGGAAATCTTCACGCCATAGTCGAGCACGACGACGTGGTCGGAAATTTCCATCACCACCGACATGTCGTGCTCGATCAGCAGCACGGAAATGGCATATTCGTCGCGGATCGAGAGCAGCAGCGCGTTGAGCTCCGCGCTTTCCCGCGGATTAAGGCCGGCGGCCGGCTCGTCGAGGCAGAGCAGAACGGGATCGGTGCACATCGCGCGCGCGATCTCGAGGCGCCGCTGCGCGCCATAGGGCAAGTCGCCGGCCGGATCGTCGGCGCGATCGAGCAAGCCGACGCGGTCGAGCCATTGGCGTGCTTTATCGATCGCCGCGCGTTCCGCTACTCCGTAGGAGGGAATGCCGAAGATGCCGAGCAGCGTATAGCCGGACGCAACCATCAGGCGGTTGTGCTGGGCGATCAGCAAATTCTCCAGCGCGGTCATGCCTGGAAACAGCCGGATATTCTGGAACGTGCGGGCGACCCGCGCCTGCTGGGCGACCAGAAAATCCGGCATGCGTTCGAGCAGGAACAACGTGCCGTCCGCGTGCTTCAAATGCCGGTTCGCGCCGTCGGTCAGCGGTTCCAGCGCGTCCCAGACCGCCGAACTGCCGTGACAAAGACCCAAGCGCCCCTGGCTCGGCTTGTAGAAGCCGGTAATGCAATTGAACACCGTCGTCTTGCCGGCGCCGTTCGGCCCGATCAGCGCGGTAATGGTGCCTTGCCGAACTTGAAAAGATAAATCGTCGACCGCGACCAGGCCGCCGAAGCGCATGCTCAGGTGCTCGACCTGCAGCAGGATGTCGGCCTTGCCCGCCATTATGAGATGTTCCGCTTCGGGATCATGCGCTAACTACGCCCCCTCCTTCACAAGATCGGCGGCAATGGTTTTGCGTTCTTTCAGGAATACGGAAGGCGTGCGCGTGGAAATCAGTCCGCGCGGGCGCCAGATCATGATGGCGACCATGGCAAAACCAAACAGCAACATGCGGTATTGGGTCGGATCGAAAGTGGACCCGAAAATCTGCTTGAGAAAATCAAGGTCGCGCATGATCTCGGTGCCGCCGACAAAGACAACGGCGGCAATCGCGACGCCGATCTGGCTACCCATGCCCCCGAGCACCACGATCGAGAGGATCGTGGCCGACTCCAGGAAGGTGAAGGATTCCGGCGAGATGAAACCCTGGCGCGCGGCAAAAAACGAGCCGGCGAAGCCCGCAAACATCGCGCCCATTCCGAACGCGGTCAGTTTCGTGTTGGTGGTGTTGATGCCGAGCGAGCGGCAGGCGATCTCGTCCTCGCGCAGCGCCTCCCAGGCGCGCCCGACTGGCAGCCGGCGCAGCCGCACGGTCACGTAGGCGGTCAGGAATGCCAGCGCCAGGATGACGTAATAGAGGAAGATGGTGCGATAAAGCGGCGAGAACGGCAGGCCGAACACGGCTGAAAAGCCGTCATCGTCGGCGTTAAACGGGATGCCGAAAAATGTCGGCCGCGGAATGCCGCTGATGCCGGCATAGCCGTTGGTGAGATCGACAAAATTGACCAGCACGATGCGCACGATCTCGCCGAAGGCGAGCGTAACGATGGCGAGATAATCGCCGCGCAACCGCAGCACAGGAAAACCAAGCAGCACGCCCCAGAACGCGGAGAGGATGCCGGCGAGGGGGAGCAGAATCCAGAATGTGAGGCCAAAGTTGGTGGCCAGCAGCGCGTAGGAGTAAGCGCCGACCGCGTAGAAGGCGACATAACCGAGATCGAGAAGGCCGGCGAGGCCGACCACGATGTTCAGCCCCCAGCCCAGCATCACGTAGATGAGGATCTGGATGCCGAAATTGTCGATCCATTTCAGCGATTGACCGAAGCCGGCCGTGAAAATGACGAAAGGGGGGTAGACGATGACGAAGCCGACGGCGAAGGGAGCGAACCATTTGGCGAGGAACACGCGCCATGCCGGCTGCTTTGCAGACACCGGTATGAGCGCGCGCCGTCTGATACGCGGCTCCATGACGAGCAAATAGCAGAGACGGCTGAAGCCCACGATCGCCGTGATCGCGAACAGCATCGGCCAGCGCGTCGTCACGATCAGGACGTTGTTGATATCCGGACCGGTGAGAAAGCCGATCAGCGGCAGGAACACGCCAAAGGCGATGACCGCGGTGATGCCGGCGTCGCGCAGCACGGCAATGATATCCGCGCGCTGGCCGGCGGCGGTCGGCCCGGCCGGCGGGCTCTTGTCCGTGGAATTGACCACCCCCGCCACGTTACACCTTCTCCACGTCGGGACGGCCGAACAGTCCTTGCGGCAGGAAAATCAGAGTGATGGCCAGCACAGAGAAGGCGGCGACGTCCTTGTAGTCGAGCGAGAAATAGGCCGACCAGAACGTCTCGATCAGGCCGATGAGGATGCCGCCGATCACCGCGCCCGGCAGCGAACCGATGCCGCCGAGGACCGCGGCGGTGAATGCCTTGACGCCGGGCACGAAGCCGTCGGCGAAGTTCACCACGCCGTAATACATCATGTACATCGTGCCGGCGACGGCGGCGAGGGCTGCCGCGATCACGAAGGTCATGGAGATGGTGTGATCGACGTTGACGCCGACCAGCGCCGCCATTTTCTGATCCTGCTCGCAGGCGCGTTGCGCGCGGCCAAGCCGGGTCTTGGCGACCAGATACCAGAAGCAGGCGAGCAGAACCGCCGTGATGCCCCAAATAATGAGTTGCTTCATTGACAGCGTCACATTGAAGCCGTTCTCGGTGAACAGCGGGATCTCGCCGCGGATCATCGGCGGGATCGCCTTGTTGCGCGGGCCCTGGCTGACCTGCACGAAGTTCGACAGGAAGATCGACATGCCGATCGCCGAAATCAGCGGCGCCAGGCGGAACGAATGACGTAGCGGTCGATAGGCTATTCGCTCGATCGCCCAGTTGATCAGCGAGGTGAACAGCATGGCCACGACCAGCACGATGAGCAGCGCCAGCGCGATCGACGAAATGCCGAACCATGCGGTGACGATGAGGAACGTGATCATCGCGATGAAGACCGAGACCATGAACACGTCGCCATGGGCGAAGTTCACCATCCCGATGATGCCGAACACCATGGTATAGCCGATGGCGATCAGGCCGTAGATCGAGCCGAGGGTGATGCCGTTGATCAGCTGCTGGACGAAGACAGCCATCTTGTCCCCTTCGCACTTACAACGTCGCCCCACCCGACGTTTCGCCGCTCTAGACTTAACAGGGCATACCGGGAGCGGCAACTTGCGCCCGATTTGCCCTTTGCGTGCGTTGCAAATTCCGGGCCATTAGGCGGAGAGGAGCGCGACCCTTGACCCCCAGCCTCGAAATCGCCGTCCGCGTCGGCGGCTCGGCCGCGATTTTCGCCACGATGGCGCTGTGGGAGTGGCTCGCCCCGCGCCGCCGCATGAGCCTCGGCCGCGCGCCGCGCTGGCTGGGCAATCTTGGGATCCTGGCGGTCGATATCGTTGCAGTCAGGCTAGTGGCGCCGACGGCACTTGTTGGGGCGGCGCTGGTCGCCGCGCAAAAGGGCTGGGGCCTGTTTCCGGCGCTGGGGCTGCCGCCCTGGGCCGCCGCCGCGCTCGGGGTAATCGCGCTCGATCTCGCGATCTACCTCCAGCACGTCGTCTTTCATCACGTGCCGGTGCTGTGGCGGCTGCACCGCATGCATCACGCCGATGTCGACATCGACGTGACCACGGGGGTGCGATTTCACCCGCTGGAGATTCTGCTCTCGCTCGCAATCAAGATGGCGGCGGTTGTGGCGCTCGGCGTGCCGGCGGTTGCGGTGCTGATTTTCGAAGTGCTGCTCAACGCCACATCGATGTTCAACCACAGCAACGTGGCGCTGCCGCCGCGTCTTGACGCCATCGCGCGCTGGATCATCGTGACGCCGCAGATGCACCAAGTGCATCACTCGATCGAGCGCCGGGAGACCGACAGCAATTTCGGCTTCAATCTGCCGTGGTGGGATCGCCTGTTCGGCACCTATCGTGATAGGCCGGCGGCCGGCGAACAAGCCATGACCGTCGGCCTGCCGATCTTCCGCGAGGTTGAGGAACTCGCGCTCGTGCGCCTGCTCACGCAGCCATTCCGCGACAGCAATCCGCCCAAAACGCGCGATGAATGACGGGCGGCGCTAGTGCAGACCGCCGATAACCCAGATCAGCAGCAGAATCGGCAGCGGAATCCCCAAAAGCCAAAGCAGCAAATAGCGTCCCATCGTGCGTTCCTCAGTCCGTGTTTGCCTGCATGAGAACTCGGCTTACGCAGCCGAGTTCCATCGCATTCGAAATCGGCGGCCCGCGGAACAATCGAAGCGCCGAACCGTTGATTAGTACTCGGGCGGGAAGGCGCCAACGTTGGAAGGACATCGAATGAGCCAAGATCAAAACCAGAAGCCGGGTCAGCAGCAGCAGGGCAATCAGCCCGGGCAGCAGGGTGGCCAGCAGCAGGGCGGGCAGAAGCCGGGCCAGCAGCAGCAACAGGGCAATCAGCCCGGCCAGCAGGGCGGTCAGCAGAGCCAGAACCGCTAAGCGCAATCAAAGCGATGAACGAAAGCCCCGCTTCGGCGGGGCTTTTTTCATGCCCGCCGGACAGGCGTTGGCCGGCGAAACTGGCTCGCTTATGCTTGTGCGATGGTCCCATCCGCGCTCCCGCTGTTTCATCTTTACGGCGATCCGCCGGACGACAGCGCGTTCGATTTCATCCACATCGAAACCATCGCCTCGCGCTCGTCGGTGCATGACTGGACCATCCGCGCGCACCGCCACCGCAATCTGTTTCAGGTGCTGCTGATCGAGAAGGGCGGCGGCGAGATGAGCTTCGAGACGGCGACGGTGCCGTTTTCGGCGCCGGCGGCGATCCTCGTTCCGGCCACTACCGCGCACGGGTTTCGTTTCACGCCAAAGGTGACCGACGGCTGGGTGGTGAGCTTTACCGAGGACGTGGCCGACGCGCTTGGCGACTCGGGCGAGGCGCTGGCGCGGCTCAAGGCGGTGGCGGCCGATCCGCTGGTGCCGCTGGCGGATGAAAGCGAGACCAAACGGCTGTCGGCGTTATGCCTGGATCTGAGCGAGGAGGCCTCGCTCGCGCGCGAAGGCTACCGCCTGACCATGCGCGCATTGCTGGCATTGATCGCGATCGAAA
Source organism: Pseudolabrys sp. (assembly GCA_036268675.1). Lineage (GTDB taxonomy): Bacteria > Pseudomonadota > Alphaproteobacteria > Rhizobiales > Xanthobacteraceae > Pseudolabrys. Next base: position 2,723 of record DATATS010000097.1, on the reverse strand, counting down.
CCGTGCGGCTGGCGGTGAGCCGCGCGCGCAGCGGGGCTGTGACGCTGACACGCACCGACGCGCGCGTGGAGGAATTGCGCCGGCTGCTGGACGCGCATTTCCGTAAGGAGCGCCTAATCAGCTTCTACGCCGAGAAGCTCGCCATGACCGCCGACCGGCTCAACGATCACGTCAAACGCGCGGCCGGCGTGACCGCCGGGCATCTGATCCGCCAGCGCGTGTTGACCGAAGCCAAGCGCCAGCTCGTATTTACCAATCAGGCGATCCACGAGATCGCCTACGATCTGAGTTTCTCCGATCCGTCGCACTTCACGCGTTTCTTCCGCAAACAGACCGGCATGACGCCGCAGGCTTTCCGCGAAGGACGGGGTGGTTAAGCGGCTAACAAGTAAGGTAAAGGCCCGGTTTCTTTTGTAATCCGCATTTGAAGCGCTTACGCCTGCAAGCCTGTCTGAGGAGGATTGCATGCGTAAACATTCGCGCGCCGCCGTGGCGCTGATCCTGGGGATCGCTTTTTATTTCACGCTGGCCTGGGGCTACGATGCGTTGCGCATGCTGACCGGACCGGCGTTCGGCCTGGACGACGTGTGGCGCTCGCAATTCATTTTCGTGATCGGCCATCTGTTCGGGCTTGAGCCCATCGGCCTGATCAAGCTCGCGGCGTTCGTCGCGACCCTCAAGCTTGCGGCCGCCAGCATCTGCGCCGTGCATCTGCTCGACCGCTTGCGCACGCTGTTTGGCGGCACCGCCGACACCGATATTCTCGAGGCCGGTCTCATCCTGATCGTCGCAATCAGCATCGTGTCGGTCGGCCCCGCGGTATGGGCGCACGACGCGGCGTTGCTGCGCGAACACGTCATTCAACTGCTGCTCGCGGCCATCGCCACGGGGCTTTGCCTCGTCGAGGCCAATCGCAGCGAGCTTGGCGATGCTGAGGCGTTTGAGCCCGAGGCCGAAACGGTGCCGGCAACGACCGGCGCTCCGTTGAAGATATGGAAGCACTGAGCGTTCCAAAGCCTTCCTGAAAGCCGCGCGTCACTCTACTTCGGCCTTGCCTCGTGCAGGCCGCGATCGGGCGGTTGTAGTTTCCCGGCGCGCCGATCCTTTACCGCCTGCACCAGCGCGAGCGCTGCGTTGCGCACGTCGATCTGCAACGCCTTGTCGTTGTCGAGATCGATGTGGCTGGTGGCGTAGGGCTCGTAATATCCGATGAAACGGTCGATATGGCTTTGATGCCCGGCCGGGATCATGCCGATGTCTTCCATCCAGTCGGTGAGGATGCGGCGCAGATTTTCGGTGCCGGATGCGTCGCCATGCACCACCACCGAGAACACCCGGCCCTCGAGATGGCGCGGATAAGGCCAGCCTTTTAATTCGAGTTGCTTGGCCTTCTCGGCGTTCTTGCCATGGGTCGAGGTCGGGTCCGCGTTGCCGCCGTCGGCGCAGACCAGGCGGTCGATCATCAGCTTGAGCGACGAGGGCGCCTGATACCAGTTGACCGGGCACACGATCATAATGCCGTGTGCGGCCACCCATTTCGGATAGATATCCGACATCCAGTCGCCGGTTTGCCCGATGGCGTTATTGGGATAGCAGCTGCACGGCCAATGGCAGAGCGGCTGCGCGGTCGAAACACAGGCCTTGCACGGGTAGATCGTGCGGCCGTATTCGGATGCCAGCCGCGACAGGTCGAGAATTTCAACTTCGAAGCCGCGCGTTTTCTCGATTGCCCGCTTGGCCAATGTCACCAGCCGAAACGTCTTCGACATTTCGCCGGGGCAGGTGTGTTCGCTGCGCGACGAGCCGTTGACGATCAGGATACGCGACGGTGATTTCGTGTTCTTCTGGCGGCGTTCGGCCGCCTTGATCGCCTTGCTCGTGTCCAGCCATTGTTCCGAGAGATCGTAACGCGGATTGGCGAAGCCTTTGCCGGCCTTAACGGTGCGCGGCGCCTTGCGATATTCGTGATAGCCGTCCCAGGCCACGTCGGCGATCTTGTCGATCTCACCGCCAACGGCTTCGAAAGCGGGATCGTAAAACTGCGTCAAAAATCGTTTTTTGAATTCCGCCTTGTCGAGCTCGACACTCGGCATGCCTTTGCGCACTTTGATCTTGGCCATGATCAATCCCTTTAAATGAACGCGCCACGGCTACAGCAAAGCGCTTTCAACCGGAAATGACGAGCGCGTCAGGCTTACGTGAACGCGCTATTCGGCCTTCAGTTCGGCGATAATCTGGCCCGCCTCCTTGAAGGCGTGGTTGGCCGCCGGCACGCCGCAATAGATCGCCTGCTGGAGCAGAATCTCCTTGATGTCGTCGCCGGTGAAGCCACCCTCGCGCAGCGCCGCGCCGACGTGCAGGCGGAATTCGTCCCATTGGCCGAGCGCCACCATCGTGCCGATCACGAGAATGCGCCGCGTGCGCTCGTCGTAATGCGGCCGCGTCCAGACTTCGCCCCAGGCGGCGCGGGTGATGAAATCCTGGAATTCCGCGTTGAACGGCGTTTTTTTCGCGAGCGAACGATCGACCCATTCATTGCCCAGCACCTTGCGGCGCTGTGCGATGCCTTTGTCGTAGCGGTTCTTCTCGTCCATCGAGGCTGTCCTATTTGAGGAAGCCGAGCACCGCGTCGGTGAATTCCTTGGGTTGCTCGACATTGGAGATGTGGGCTGCGTCGAGCGCCACGAGTTTGGCGCCCTTGATCTGCTGCGCGATTGCTTCGC
>DATATS010000096.1:0-10048 GCA_036268675.1 Pseudolabrys sp. | reverse complement strand
CAAGTCCGGCAATGACGGAAGCGCTATTTGCACTCCTCGGCGACCTTATCGAGCGCTTCGGCGAGACCTTTCAGCGAATAGGTGTCGGTCGTCTTGGTGCCGTGGGTGGACATGCTCTTGATCACCAGGTCGGCGCCTTTGCGCATGGTCTGGACCATCTGCGCTTCTTCGGCGGCGTTCTTCAGCCACGCGCCGTCGTTCTGGGTGTACATCACGTAGCTGGCCGATCCGATGCTTGCGGTGGCGTCGGCGCCGCCTTTTTGCGGATAGCCGACGATGACGGAAACTTCGTTCTTCACCTTCTCGGACGGACGCGTGGAAACGAACGCATAGGAAGGATCGCGCTTTCTGTTGGCCGGATCGGTCACGGCGGAAGTCGGCTTCGACAGCGCGAAGCAGACCTTCTTGCCGCCCGGCGCAGCCTTGTAGGCGCCCCAATCGCCGAACTGGCCGAGCAAGACCGCTTGCTCGGTGGGGTCGGGCTTCTTCTGTGCATAGGCGGCCGTGGCGCAGGTCATCGCCGCGGCGGCGAACAAGCAAATCGCGGGGCTTTGCCAAATCGTCTTCGTCATCGGGGCCCTACCGGTTCAATGGAGCGACGGTCGAAATGCCGCCTTGAGAAGAATCGCTGGATATTAGCCCATTAAAAGGGAAAATCGGCAATGTGAAGGCGGCAATGCGCCGCCCCCTCATGGACGAAAGTTAACGATCTCCCGCATGCTAGAGATAGCACCATTCCTCCCGCGCTGCCTTGCCTTGTCGCCATTGAGGTGCCCATGAAAGCCCTGCTCTGCACCCATTACGGCACGCCCGACGATCTCGAACTAGCCGACATCGCCGACCCAACGGCGGCAGCCGGCGAGGCGGTGGTGCGGATCGGAGCGGCGGCGCTGAATTTCTTCGACACGCTGATCATCGCCGGCAAGTACCAGACCAAGCCGGCGATGCCGTTCTCGCCGGCGGCGGAATTCGCCGGCACGGTGGAAGGCCTGGGGCCCGGTGTGACCTCCGTCAAAGTGGGCGACCGGGTGGTCGGTTATGCCGGCTACGGCGCGGCGCGCGAGCGCATTGCAATCGCCGCCGACCGGCTGGTGAAAATTCCCGACGGGCTCGATGTCGACCGCGCCGCCGGATTGTGCGTGACCTACGGAACCACGCTGTATGCGCTCAAGGATCGCGCGCGGCTCAAACGCGGCGAAACGCTGGCCGTGCTCGGCGCTTCCGGCGGAGTCGGTCTCGCCGCCGTCGAACTCGGCAGACTGATGGGCGCGCGCGTCATCGCCTGCGCCTCGTCAGCCGAGAAGATCACCTTCGCAAAGAAGCACGGCGCCGATGACGGCATCGATTACGGCAAGGACGATTTGAAGGACGCGTTGCGGCGTCTGACCGATGGTCGCGGCGTCGACGTGATCTATGACCCCGTCGGCGGCGCCTATTCGGAATCGGCCTTGCGCTCCATCGCCTGGCAAGGGCGCTTTCTGGTGGTCGGATTTGCCGCCGGCGACATTCCGAAATTACCGCTCAACCTGACGCTGCTGAAAGGCTGCGACGTGCTTGGCGTGTTCTGGGGTTCATGGATTCAGCGCGATCCGGACGGCCATCGCGCCAATACCGAGCAGCTGCTGGCCTGGGCCGCGGAGGGGAAATTATCGTCGCACGTGCACGCGGTTTATCCGCTCAAGGACGCAGCCGTCGCGCTCAAAGCCATTGCCGCGCGGCAAGTGATGGGCAAGGTGATTTTGCGGCCCTAGCGCGTTTCCGCAAATTCCGCCAGCTTGCGGCGCGCCGTTTCGCGATGCAGCGGCTTGATGTGATCGGCAACGAGCTTGATCGCGGTCGCAAGCACGGCCGCATCGTCGGTGAAGCCGATGACCGGCAACACGTCGGGAATGGCGTCGATCGGGAGCACGAAATAGGCCAGCGCGCCGATCAGCGTTGCCTTCACCGGCAGCGGCGTCTCGCGATCGAAGGCGCAGTAATAGGCCGCCAGCAGATCTTCGGCGAAGGGAATATACGCCACGAACCGGCGCATCTTGCGCCAGAAGCGGCGCCGGAAGGCGCCTTCATCGGTTTTGTCGTTTCGCCAAAAGGCAGCGCGGGCAAAGGCCATGCCGGATTATGTGGGCGGCGATTTGCCCGCCCGCAAGTCTGGCTCAAGCTTTCCGCTTCAGCTTTGCGCGATCTTGTCCATTGCTTCGGCGAGTTTCACGTCGAGGTCGGTCAGCCCGCCGGCATCATGGGTGGACAGCGTCACGTCGACCGTCTTGTAGACATTGAACCACTCCGGATGGTGATCCATCTTCTCGGCGACCAGCGCTGCCCGCGCCATGAAACCGAAGGCCTGGTTGAAATCCTTGAATACGAATTTTTTCGCGATGGCGTCGCGCCCCGAGACCTCCGCCCAGCCGGAGAGCTTGGCCAAAGCCGCTTTGCGGGCATCTACGTTGAGTTTTTGCGCCATGACGGACCTCGTTGAAGCGAAAGCAAGAACTTGGCGGCGTATTTCAGCCGATATTACCCGCCCGGCGGGCGCTTAACCACGCGCCATTCCGCCAGGTTGCTTCTTCGCTGCGGCGCACTATATTCCCGCCGAGTCGCGGGCCGGATTGGGGCCCGCGCTTTGATTTTCAGGAACTTCCATGAATCTGCGCAACGTCGCCATTATTGCCCACGTCGACCACGGCAAGACCACGCTCGTCGACCGGCTGTTGCAGCAATCCGGCGCCTACCGCGAGAACCAGCGCGTGGTCGAGCGCGCCATGGATTCCAACGACCTCGAGCGCGAACGCGGCATCACCATTCTGGCGAAGGCGGCGTCCGTGATCTGGAAGGATACCCGCATCAATATCGTCGACACTCCCGGTCACGCCGATTTCGGCGGCGAGGTCGAGCGCATCCTGAATATGGTCGATGGCGCGCTGGTGCTGGTCGACGCCGCCGAAGGCCCGCTGCCGCAGACCAAATTCGTGGTGTCGAAGGCGCTCAAGATGGGATTGAAGCCCATCGTCGTCATCAACAAGGTTGACCGCGGCGACGCGCGCGCCACCGAAGTGGTGAACGAGGTGTTCGATTTGTTCGCCGCGCTCGACGCCACCGACGAGCAGCTCGATTTTCCGATTCTCTACGGCTCGGCCAAGCAGGGCTGGATGTCGCCCAAGCTGGACGGATCGCACGACGATGGCATGCAGCCGCTGTTCGATCTGATCCTCGCCCACGTCAAGCCGCCGGTGGTGGAAGAAGGGCAGTTCCGTCTGCTCGGCACCATCCTGGAAGCCAATCCCTATCTCGGCCGCCTCGTGACCGGCCGCATTTCGTCCGGATCGGCGAAGCCCAATCAGAGCGTCAAGGTGCTCGACCATGACGGCAAGCTGATCGAAACCGGCCGCATCACAAAACTTCTTGCATTTCGCGGCATCGAGCGCGTTCCGGTGGACGAAGCGCAAGCGGGCGACATCGTCGCCATCGCCGGACTGCCGAACGCGACCGTCGCCATGACGATCTGCGATCCTTCCGTTGAAACGCCGATCCCGGCGCAGCCGATTGACCCGCCGACGCTGGCGATGACGTTCCGCGTCAATGACTCTCCGCTTGCCGGCACCGAAGGCAGCAAGGTTACCGGCCGCATGATCCGCGACCGGCTGCTGCGCGAAGCAGAAGGCAATGTGGCGCTGCGCGTGCGCGAAAGCGACGACAAGGACGCAATGGAAGTCGCCGGCCGCGGCGAATTGCAACTCGGCATTCTGATCGAGACCATGCGGCGCGAGGGCTTCGAGCTCTCGGTGTCGCGGCCGAAGGTGCTGATGCGCCAAGACGCCAAATCCGGCGAGCAGATGGAGCCGATCGAGGAAGTCGTCGTCGACGTCGACGAAGTCCACTCCGGCATCGTCGTGCAAAAAATGGCCGAGCGAAAAGCCGAGCTGCTGGAGATGAAGCCGTCCGGCGGACACCGCCTGCGGCTGGTGTTCCATGCTCCGACGCGCGGCCTGATCGGCTATCAGGGCGAATTGCTGACCGACACGCGCGGCACCGCCATCATGAACAGGCTGTTTCACTCATACGCGCCGCACCGCGGCCCGATTCAGGGCCGCCGCAACGGCGTTCTCATCTCGAATGACCAGGGCGATGCGGTCGCCTACGCGCTGTGGAATCTGGAAGACCGCGGGCCGATGATGATCGAGCCGGGCTGGAAAGTGTACCGCGGCATGATCGTCGGCGAGCACACCCGCGACAACGACCTCGTCATCAACGTGCTCAAGGGCAAGCAGCTCACCAATATCCGCACCACCTCGAAGGACGAAGCCGTCCGCCTGACGCCTCCCATAAGGATGACGCTGGAGAAGGCGCTCGCCTATATCGAGGAAGACGAGCTGGTCGAGGTGACGCCGAAGTCGATCCGTCTGCGCAAGAAGCTGCTCGACGAGAACGACCGCAAAAAGAACGATCGCCAGAAAGCCGCCGCCGCCGAAGCGGTCTGACGTTCGGGGCCCCGCGCGCGGGGAACCAACTGTCCTATCTTGGTACGACTCCTGGCGCGACTCGAATCAAGAAAATCGAATCACTTGCCGCGATTTGGCGTTTCGCGCCGTCTTGGCCGCATGCGGCGACTTGCGCGCAATCGTGCGCTCGTTCCCGGCAATCCGGCGCCGTCCGCCGGTTTTTCAGCAGCCGCAGCGCATTTTTCATCGCCTGTGGCCAGTAATCCACACCGGTTACGGATCATTAATCATAGGGCTTGAAGGCCGCGGGGTTCATTGCTTCTATTCCGCAATGAGTACGACCCTCATAGAGATTCGCCGCGCGAAGACGTCCGATGCAACGGACGTGGCGGGAACGCACGACGAAGCATGGCGCGCCGCCTATCAGGGCATCATTCCGGGCAACGAACTCGATAAGCTGATCAGCCGGCGCGGTCCGGACTGGTGGGATTCGGCGATCCGCAAAGGCAGCCGCATCACCATTCTGCAATTCGGCGAGCAGATCGCCGGCTACGCCAATTACGGACGCAATCGCGCGCGCAGCCTGTTTTATGACGGCGAGATCTACGAGATTTATCTGCGGCCCGAGTTCCAGGGGCTCGGCTTCGGCCGCCGGCTATTCTCGGCGGCACGCAAGGACCTCACCCAGAGCGGCTTGAAGAGCATGGTGGTGTGGGCGCTGTCCGACAACGATCCTGCGGTGGAGTTCTATCGCGCGCTCGGCGGCCGCGCCGTGGCCCGTTCATCTGAACGCTTCGGGCAGAAGACGCTCGATAAAGTCGCCTACGCCTGGCAGGGCTGATTAGGCTTAACGATTAGAATTGTCCGACAGCTTTCGGTGGCCGGAATCAGCGCCGCCAGGCTTCGGTTTGCCTCAAACGCTCGGCGCCGGCAGATCGTTCTGCATGCAGGTTGCGCGCAACGTATTGAACAGCAGGCACGCGATCGTCATCGGCCCGACACCGCCCGGCACCGGCGTGATGGCGCCCGCAACTTGCGCGGCTTCCGCATAGGCGACGTCGCCGACGATTTTGTGTTTGCCGTCCGCGCCCGGCACGCGATTGATGCCGACATCGACCACCGTCGCGCCCGGCTTCAACCAATGGCCGCGCACGAATTCCGGCCGGCCGATCGCTGCGATCAGCAAATCCGCGCGCTGGCAGACCGCTGGCAAATCCCGCGTCTTGGAATGGCAAATCGTGACCGTTGCATTCTCCGCCAGCAGCATCTGCATCACCGGCTTGCCGACGATATTGGAGCGGCCGACGATCACGGCCTCGATGCCTTCGAGCGAAGCAAGCACGGTCTTGGCCAGCATGATGCAGCCGAGCGGCGTGCACGGCACCAGACCGGGCAAACCTCTCGCCAGTTTTCCGACATTGAGCGGATGAAAGCCATCGACGTCCTTGGCGGGATCGATGGCCTCGATGATTTTTTGCGGATCGATCTGTTGCGGCAGCGGCAACTGCACCAGGATGCCGTTGACCTGTTTGTCGGCATTGAGCTCGGCGATCAGTCCGAGCATCTCTGCTTCGCTGGTGCTTTCCGGGAGAACCCGATCGAACGGGTGCATCCCTGCCTCTGTCACGGCCTTGGATTTGTTGCGCACATAGACTTCGCTCGCCGGATTTTTTCCCACCATCACGACGGCCAGTCCCGACACGATGCCGCGGTCGCGTCGCAGCCGATGCACCGCGTCGGTCACCTTGCCGCGCAAGTCGGCCGAAATCATTTTACCGTCGATGATCCGCGCGCCCATGACCCGAGTTCTAGCGCGCCGCGCCGATCTTCTCCAGCGCCGCCGGCCGCTTCGGCAACGTCGCCCTCAATCGCGCGGTGCGCGCCCCCCCCGCCACCGTGACCGGCGCTAGAAGACGTAAGGGTAGATATAGCGGATGATGACGTTTTCGAGCAGCAGGATAAGGAGGATCAGGATCACCGGCGACACGTCTATGCCACCGAGATTGGGCAGCATGGCGCGGATCGGGCGCAATAGCGGCTCGGTGATGCGATACAGGAAGTCACCGATCATGTGCACGACCTGATTGCGCGGGTTGACCACGTTGAAGGCGACCAGCCACGACAGCACCGCGGCGGCGATCAGCAGCCAGATGTAGATTTGCAGAACCAGCAGAATGATATCGAGAATGGAGCGCATGACTCAGGTGTCCGCTTGAATGTGGCGGGAAACTAGCGGGTCGCGCCGGCTTGAACAAGCCAATCGACGGCCGGGTGGCTCATCCTTGACAGCCCGAAACGCTGGTCCTAAATGGCGCCCACTCGCTGAAAACGCGCAACAAATGTCGTTGCCCGCACGGCGGGGCCGTAGCTCAGTTGGGAGAGCGCCTCGTTCGCAATGAGGAGGTCAGGGGTTCAAATCCCCTCGGCTCCACCAGCCTTCGCTCCTTCGGAGCTTCGGCTGGCAAGCCAGGCAGTGCGCGAAGGCTGCCCGCCGTAGCTCCGCGGGAGCGAAGACGGGCTTTTCATTCACCCCGCCGCTTGCTTTGCCGCCTTGCGACCGATCCAGTGATCGATGAAGGCTGCGAGCCAATTGCGAAACGCAAAATCGTGCACCGCGCGCCCCGATATGTGGTCGGCGCGCTGCTTGGCGCCCGGCAGGTCCATGCGGTGTGCGCCGCGCACCAGCCAGCGATACATCATGGCGTGGGTGACTTCCGGATGAAACTGGATCGCGTAGCCGGTGCCGTAACGGAACGCCTGCACTGAAAACGCGGCGTCGCCCTCGGCCAACAGTTCGCCGCCGCTCGGCAGATCAAAACCTTCGCGATGCCATTGATAGACGTGGTCGGGCCAGTCGGCACAAATTTTACGGCCGGCCTCAGTCGGCTTGATCGGATAATAGCCGACCTCGGCATGACCTTGCGGATGCGGGAAGACGCGGCTGCCGAGATTGCGCGCCATCATCTGCGCGCCGAGACAGATGCCGAGATAAGGCTTCTGGTCGCGCAGCGGCACGGAGATCCAGTCGATCTCGCGCTTGAGGAAATCCTCCTCGTCATTGGCGCTTTGCGGGCCGCCAAAAATCACCGCGCCGGCATGTTCGTCCATCGTTTCCGGCAACACGTCGCCGAAACGGGGACGCCGCACGTCGAGCGGAAACCCAAGCTTCGACAACACCTGACCGACGCGGCCGGGCGAGGAATGCTCCTGGTGCAAGATGATAAGAACCGGCTTCAACATGGCCTTTCAGGCGCGCCAACAATGCGAAGCCCCTGATTACAAGCTTCCCATCTGTTTGCAAAGACAAGCAGCGAGAACCGGCTATGTGCCGGGCGCGGACCTGCGGCGGCTTTGCCGGGCATCGACCATCGCCAGCAGCAAACCTCGCGGCACGAAGCGAACCAGCGTTGTGACAAGCTTGTTGGCCCAGCCGGGCACGATCACGCGCTGCCCGCGCATCAGGCCGCGATAACCGGCTTCGGCCACCTGCTCGGCGCTCTGCGTCATGATTTCGGGCGCGAGGCCGCCGCTGACGCCGGCGACCGCCGCAAATTCAGTCGGCACAGGGCCTGGACAGAGCACGGTGACGCGCACGCCGCGGGGTTTAAGTTCGCTGTGCAATGCCTCGCTGAACGAGAGCACATAGGCCTTGGACGCGTAGTAGATCGCCATGCCGGGCCCCGGCAGGAAGCCGGCGATCGATCCGACATTGAGAATGCCGCCCTTGTGGCGCGCCAGGCTGTCGACGAAGTCGAGCGACAATTCGGTGAGCGCGCGCATGTTGACGTCGAGCATCGCCAGCTCCTGCCCGCGCGCGCGCGAACCGGCGAGACCGGAGAGGCCGAAACCGGCATTGTTGACCATGTATTGCGGCTCGACGCCGAGCGCGGTGAGTGTTTTGGCGATCTGCCCGGCGGCTTCCGGCCGCTGCAAATCAGCGACGATCACCAGCGGCTTCGCGTGGCCGAGCGCCGCGATCTCGTCCGCCAGCGCCCGCAGGCGGTCCTCACGCCGCGCAACCAACACCAATTCGTTTCCGTGGCGGGCAAACACGCGCGCCAAAGCGACGCCGATGCCGGCGGACGCGCCGGTGATTAAAGTGACAGGTCGCAAGGCGGTCATTGACTACTTTTGCCCCCATCGGTGGCTGCCGCCATCACGCGCTCCTTGAGCGCAATCCGCTCGCCGCGCGAAATGCCCAGAAGATCGGCGGCCCGCCAGATCAGATTGTCCTCGAAGTCGGTCACGACGCCATCGGCATAGACGATCTGCCACATCATTTCCACGATGCGCGCGCGGGCGGCCTCGTCAAGCGAGCGATTGAGCAACGCCGTGAAATGATAGAGATCGACCGCTTTCTGCTCGGCCACGCCGGCCGCCACGATCAATTGGTCGGTGGCGACATCGTCGAGATCGAAACGCTGCTTGATCACGACATGCAGCTTGGCGCGCTCGACCTCGGAGAATGTGCCGTCAATGGTCGCTGCATGCACCAAGAGGGCAGCGGCGGCCAGACGATAATCCCCTTCCTCGAAACCGCCGGAGGGTTTGCCGCCCGTGTCCATGTCCACAAACAATTTCCGGATCGAATCGAACATGAAGCCTGTCACTCCTGCTTGCGCCGATAGCCGGCAAGCGCCCCACACACATCTATGAATGCAATCGGCCGCCCGGAAGTGCGAACGGCCGATTCATGGCGTCAAAGTCTCGACGGTCAGATGGCGGCAACGTCCTCCAGCGCCCGATTGCGCGGCTCGACGCCCCAGATCCACACCAAACCGATCTGCACCACCAGCAATCCGATCATCAGCCAGATCACGCCGGGAAGCTTGTAGTGCACCATCAGGTATCCGACCACAAATGGCGAGACCACGGTCGCCGCCCGGCCGAGCGTGTTGCAGATGCCATTGGCGCGCAGCCTGATTTCGGTCGGGAACAGTCCGGGCGTGTAGACGCCGAACAAGAGCGCGGTCTGCACATAGATCGCGACGATCAGCACGAAACCGGCACTCAGCACCATCGCCGGATCGGAGGCCGCGTTGAATCGCGCATAGACGTAGCCGAACACAATGGTGACGATCGACGCGCCGATGATGCTCCAGCGCCGGCCGACCGCGTCAGCGCTCCAGGCGCCGAGCGCACAGCCAACCAGCGAGGCCGCCGACAGCACCAGCGTATAGGCGAGAGAATGCGTGATCGTCAGCCCCTGGCGCAGGAAAAACTGCGGCAGGAAGATCACGAAGCCGAAGATCAGCGTGTTGATGGTGATCAGCACCCACGAGCCGACGATCATGCGTTGCAGGATCGGTGGCCGGAGCATGTCGGCCGCGGTCACCAGCGCGACCGGCGCCGTCTGTGCCGGCGCCGGCAACGCGCCGGCAGCAGCCACGTCCTTCTCGATGGTCTGCATCAGGGCTTCGGCTTCCGCGGTGCGGCCCTTCGATTCCAGCCAGCGCGGCGATTCCGGCAGCTTCTTCCGCAGATACCAGACGATTAGCGAGCCAATGCCGGCGATGATGAACATCGGCCGCCAACCAAAGCTGGGAATGATCAGGTAACTCAAGATCGCAGTGATCGGAAAGCCGGCGACGACGATGAAGGCCATGAAGGCG
>DATATS010000095.1:0-2436 GCA_036268675.1 Pseudolabrys sp. | reverse complement strand
GAGGTCTCGCGACACGCCGTAATGCGATTGCAGCAGCGCAAAGGCGCGCCGCAGGCACGACAGCATGCCGAGCGCCAGCACATCGACCTTCAGAAGACCGAGCGCTTCAAGATCGTTCTTGTCCCATTCGATGACGGTGCGCTCGTCCATCGCCGCGTTCTCGATCGGCACGACCTCGTCGAGCCGCGACCGCGTGACGACAAAACCGCCGACATGCTGCGACAGATGACGGGGAAAGCCCATCAACTCCTGAGCCAGCGCCATCACCCGCACGAGCCGCGGATCAGCGCCATCGAGGCCGGCACGGCTTGCCTGGTCGGCAGCAACGCCCTCCATCGACCAGCCCCATAGCGTTCCCGCCAGCCGCCCCACGATATCGTCGGATAGGCCAAAGACCTTGCCGACATCGCGAATGGCGCTGCGGCCGCGATAACAGATCACGGTTGCCGCAAGGCCGGCGCGTTCGCGCGTGTAGGTTCGATAGATATATTGGATGACCTCTTCGCGCCGCTCGTGCTCGAAATCGACATCGATGTCGGGCGGTTCGCGCCGTTCGGCCGAAACAAATCGCTCGAACAGAAGATCGGCCTTCTCCGGATTGACGTCAGTGATGCCGAGGCAATAGCAGATCACTGAATTGGCGGCCGAGCCGCGGCCCTGGCAGAGAATGCCGATGTCGGGACGGCGGGCGAAGTTCACGATGTCGTGCACCGTGAGGAAAAACGGCGCGTAGTTGAGTTCGCCGACGAGTCTTAATTCCTCATTCAGCGCATGGCGCACTTTCGTGGTCATGCCGTGCGGGAATCTCCGCCGCGCGCCCTCCTCCGCGTAGGCAATGAGCGCCTCTTGCGATGTGGCAAAACCCTTGCGGGTTTCTTGCGGATATTCGGTTGCGCGCAGGCTTTCGAGCGAAAAACGGCATCGTTCCAGAAACCGCGCCGTTTGCGCGACCGCATCCGGATAATGCCGGAACAGTCGCGTCATCTCCTTTGGCGATTTGAGATGGCGCTCCGCATTGGCTTCCAGCAGCCGTCCGGCGCTGTCGATGGTGACGTGCTCGCGGATGCAGGTGACGACATCCTGCAATTCGCGCCGTTCATGCGCGTGATAGACCACGTCGTTCATCGCAATCAGAGGCACGAAGGCATCGCGCGCGATTGCCGCAAGCCGCGCCAGCCGCCGTGCGTCGTCGCCGCGATAGAGCATGCCGGCACCGAGCCAGACGGAATGGCGAGAGGCCGACGTCGTCAGTCGATCGAAAAGACGGCCGAGCGCGCGCGCGTCGATCCGCGCCGGCGGAATAACGATGAGATTTTGCCCTTCGACGAATTCCAGCAGATCGGGCAAGCCTAAAAGACAATCGCCTTTCTCTGCGCGGCGTTTGCCGAGCGAGAGCAGACGCGTGAGACGGCCCCACGCCGCGCGGTCCCGCGGGAAAACCAGAATGTCGGGCGTGCAGCCGTCGTCGAAGACAAGGCGGGCGCCGGGCGCGATGGCAAGACCGATCTCTTTCGCCGCGACGTGCGCGCGTACGGCGCCGGCCACCGAATTGCGGTCGGCGATGCCGAGGCCGGACAGGCCGAGCGCCTTGGCCTGCGCCACCAGTTCCTCCGGTTCCGAGGCGCCGCGCAAAAAAGAGAAATTGGTGGTTACGGCCAATTCGGCATAAGCGGACATGGTCGATACTCACGCAAACAGACCGTGCAGGAACCAGCGCGGGTACGCCGTCTCGCGTTGATAAAGCCCCTCGCGATAAAGCCACACGCGGGCGCCCTCTTTGCTTTCGACGCGAAAATAGTCGCGCGTCAGCGCGCGGTTTTCGGCATCGCGCCACCATTCCATCGCGATGCGTTCCGGCCCTTCCACCGCGACTACCTCGTGCAAGACATGCCGCCAGCGGAAGCGCACGGGCGGCCCATCCGGCACTTCCGCGACCGCCTCGATCGGCTCCGGCCGCGCGAACAGGCGCACCGGGCGCACAGGCGCAAGGCTGTCCTGCGCAACGGGCGACGCGTTGAATTGGCCGCGCGCAAGCTGCGCCGGAATTTCCGTGACCGCGAATTCCGGAATATGCGTGTCGCAAGGCAAAAGCCGCGTCACGCGTTGCGCGCCGAATCGCGCGCTCAGGCGATCGATGAGAAGCGCGAGCTCGGCACGGTGATCCTCTCCGGCAAGGCCGCGCTGTACCGGTTCGAGCCGCTCGGCAACCAAGGCCGACAAGCGGATGACGTCGTAACCGAAACCCGGATCGCATTCGTCGCCGACGACAGTGAGCCGCTCGACAAAAAGACGCTTGATGCGTTCAGCATCGCGCAGCGGCTGACCGGCAGCGGCCTCGATCCGATGGACCCTGCCGTCGGCGCGAAATAACGCGACCTGTAAAAGTCGCGCTCCCTCGCCGCGCCGTTCCATCACGTGGCCGAGTTCGCGCGCGAG
>DATATS010000094.1:0-6850 GCA_036268675.1 Pseudolabrys sp. | reverse complement strand
GCCATGACAGCGCAAAGTCAGGAGCCTAGGGCAATGATCATCAATCGGCAGGAAGACGTCACACCGGCGGTGGTGGAGGCGTTCCAGAACACGGCAGACCCGCGTCTGCGGGAAATCCTCACCGCGCTGGTCAAGCATCTGCATGCGTTTGCGCGCGACGTGCATCTGACCGAGGAGGAATTCGAACGCGCCGTGCAATATGTCGCGAAGCTTGGTCAGAGGACCGACGACAAGCACAATGAAGTGGTGCTGATGTCGGGTTCGCTCGGATTCTCCACGCTGATCTGCCTCCTTAACAACGGCAACAAGGGCCAGACCGAAACGACCGCCAACCTGCTGGGGCCGTTCTGGCGCATGAATTCGCCGGCTACCAATAGCGGCGCCTCGATCGTGCGCTCGCCGACGCCCGGGCCCGTGCTGTTCGTGAATTGCTGGATCAAGGACGACAAGGGCAAGCCGATCGAGGGCGCCGAGGTGGATATCTGGCATTCCTCGCCCGAAGGCTTCTACGAGCAGCAGGACCCCAAACAGGCTGACATGAATCTGCGCGGCAAATTCATCACCGACGCCCAAGGTCATTTCGGCTTTCGCAGCGTGAAACCGGCGGGCTACCCGATCCCCATCGACGGGCCAGTCGGCGATCTGGTGCGCGCTACAGGCCGGCACAATTACCGGCCGGCTCATCTGCACTTCCTGATCTTCAAGCCCGGCTTCAAAACGCTGATTTCGCAGATCTACGTCAACGACGACGAGCGGCTGGAAACCGACGTGCAGTTCGGCGTTACCCGTGCCCTGGTCGGGGACTATGTCCGCCACGATGAGCAAGAGGGTAAAGCGCCCGCGCCGGACGTGACGGGCGAGTGGTATTCGCTCGATCAGACTTTCGTGATGGAGCGAGGTAACAGCCGCCTTCCCAAGCCGCCGATCCAGTGATCGGCGGGGAACAACGCGCGCGCCAGTTGACCTGATCGCGAGACGGGTATTCCTATCGCGCCATGAATTCTGTGAGCTCACAGCCGATGCGTTCGCGCTCGCTCGCGCTGCCCAACTTGCTGACCTATGGCCGGATCGTCGCAGTGCCGGCGGTCGTCGCCTGCCTGTATTGGCAGGCCTTGCTTGGTGGCGCGTTGTGGCTGCGCTGGGTGGCGCTGGGAATTTTCATTGCTGCGGGCGTCACCGACATCCTGGACGGATATTTCGCGCGCATCTGGCAGCAGCAATCCTCACTCGGGCGCATGCTCGACCCGATCGCCGACAAGCTGCTGGTCGCCTCATGCCTGCTGATGCTGGCGGCGGACGGCACCATCCGCGGCTGGTCACTATGGGCGGCGATCATTATTTTGTGCCGCGAAATTCTGGTCTCGGGCCTGCGTGAGTTCCTGGCCGAATTGCGCGTCGGCGTGCCGGTGACGCGGCTGGCCAAATGGAAGACCGCGCTTCAACTGGTGGCGATCGGCTTCCTGCTCGCGGGCAGGGCCGGCGATCTGGTCGTGCCTTATGTCAGCAAAACCGGCCTGACCCTGCTGTGGCTGTCGGCGATCCTCACGCTTTATACCGGCTGGGATTACTTCCGCGCCG
The DNA here is from genome assembly GCA_036268675.1 of Pseudolabrys sp. Classification (GTDB taxonomy): domain Bacteria; phylum Pseudomonadota; class Alphaproteobacteria; order Rhizobiales; family Xanthobacteraceae; genus Pseudolabrys. The sequence continues at coordinate 5,272 of DATATS010000094.1, read as the reverse complement.
GCTTGAGATACCTGATAGACGAATGAAACTTCGTTATTTCGCCTGGGTGCGCGAACGCGTCGGCAAGCCGGAGGAGGATATCGATGTTCCTCCCGGCATCGGCACGGTTGGCGAGTTGATGACGTGGCTCGCTTCGCGGGGCGAGGAATACGCCCATGCCTTCGAAAATCCCAAAGTGATCCGGGCGGCGATCGACCGCACCCACGTGCGCCCGCAGGCGGCTATCGAAGGCGCGGGGGAAATCGCCTTCTTCCCGCCGATGACCGGCGGATAGCGCCGTCGCGCCCGGCGCGCTACATTGGCACCATGACAATTGCTTCCACCGTGCGCCTGCAGCGCGAGCCATTCGATGTTTCCGCGGAGGCCGCGAAGCTGACGCGCGGACGAACCGATGTCGGCGCGGTGGTGACGTTCACCGGCATCTGCCGGGGCGACGAGGCGGGCGAACAGATCGCGGCGCTGACGCTGGAGCATTACCCCGGCATGGCGGAGGCCGAGATCGAGCGCCACGTGGCGGACGCGCTAACCCGCTGGCCGCTGCTCGGCGTCACCGTCATTCATCGCCATGGCCGCATGCAGCCGGGCGAGGACATCGTGATGGTGGCGACGGCGTCGTCGCATCGTCAGGCAGCCTTCGCGGCGGCCGAATTCCTCATGGATTATCTGAAGACCCGCGCGCCGTTCTGGAAACAAGTCGAGAAGGCCGGCGCGAAAACCTGGGTCGATGCCAAAGAAGCAGATGACGCGGCCGCCGGACGCTGGTCGCCCACGCGCAAGCAGGCGGTGGAATGAACGCGCGCGCCGCCACATTGTCTGTCGTTGCCGCGGCGGCGGCATTGCTCGCGTTCGGTCCCGGCGCCGCGCCGGCCGCGCAGGTTTCTTATTTCGACGTGCCGCACGGCGCCCATCCGCACGATGTGGCGCCGGCGTTCGACGGCATGGTGTTCTATACTGCGCAGGGCCAGGGCACGCTCGGCATCCTCGATCCCAAGACCGGTAAGTCGATACAGATTCCGCTTGGCGCCGACTCGGCGCCGCATGGCGTGATCGTCGGACCCGACCGCGCCGCCTGGATCACCGATGGCGGGCAAAATGCAATTGTGCGGGTCGACTCGCTGACCCGTTCGGTGAAGCACTTCCCGCTGCCGAAGGATTTCGACAACGCCAATCTCAATACTGCGACCTTCGACCGCAAGGGCATCCTCTGGTTTACCGGTCAGAACGGCGTCTATGGCCGCGTCGATCCGGCCACCGGCAAGGTCGAGGCCTGGAAGGCGCCGAAAGGTGTCGGCCCTTACGGCATCACCACGACGCCGAATGGCGACGTCTGGTATGCTTCGCTCGCCGGCGATCACATCACGAAAATCGATACCGTGAGCGGCGATGCGTTGATGATCCAGCCGCCCAAGCCGGGCGTCGGGCCGCGCCGCATCTGGTCCGACTCCAAGGGCCTGCTGTGGGTGAGCTTCTGGAATACCGGCGAAGTCGGCCGCTACGATCCTCTCGCGAAAACATGGAAGGTGTGGAGCCTGCCGAACAGCAAGGAAGGCTGCTACGCGGTTTTTGTCGACGACAAGGACAAGGTCTGGCTGAGCGATTGGACCAACAACGCCATCGTGCGGTTCGATCCGGCGACGGAAAAATTTAAAGACTTCCCGAGCGACAAGCGGCGTGCCGAAGTTCGCCAGATTCTCGGCCGTCCCGGCGAAATATGGGCCGCCGAATCCGGCACCGACCGTCTGGTGGTGGTGAGGGATTGACGGGGTTGGTTTCGGGATTGAGGCGATCGCAGCAAATTCAGAGGGCTCCCTCTCCCCAATGGGGAGAGGGTTGGGGTGAGGGGGTTCCGGACTCTCTATGAACACTAACCCTTCACCCGCCCGCCTTCGCCAAGGCTTGGCGGGCGACCTCTCCCCATGGGAGAGGTGAAGCGGGTCGCGGCCGCGTTCAGTGTAGAATGACGCCATGCTCGATTCGGGCCCCAACCGGCGCGCGTTGCTGCAAATGCTGGCAGGCGGCGCTGCGTTGGCGGCTGGCGGACCGGCGCTCGCCGGCGAAACGCGCATCGGACATCTGATCGCACAGGCGCGCGGCCTTGAGCATATTTCCCAGCGGATCGGCTTTATATCCGGCGCGCTGCGCGGCTCGCATTACCGCGGTTATACGCTGATCGGCGGACCGCACCGGCCGGAAAAATTCGTGGCGCGCGACGACGGCTTCGACTGCGTCACGTTCTGCGAAACCGTGCTCGCCGCCGCGATCGCCCATGACATCGGCGAATTCGAAGCGACCTTGCGCAAGATCCGTTATCACGACGGCGTCTTGAACTGGTACCAGCGCAATCATTATTTCTTCGAATGGGGCCGCCACAATATCGAGAATAAAATATGCCGCGCGGTCGTGCTGGATGGCGCGGTAGAGATCGATAAAACCGTCTCTTGGCATCGCGCGCTTGGACACCGGCATTTCGCGATGCAGGTCGTTCCGCGCGCCGTCTTTCTGTCAAGCAAAGGCAAACTGATGGATGGCGACATCGTCGGCTTCGTCACGCACCGGCCCTATCTCGATTATTTCCATGTGGGCTTCGTGATCGTTGCGCCAGACGGCGCGTTGCTGTTGCGCCACGCCTCGGAAAGTCATCGCCGCGTGCTCGACGAGCGCATGGACCGCTTCATGACGTTCAATCGCGTGAGTTATGTGACGCTGCTGCGGCCCGAAGAGCCGGCGGCAGGTTCGGTCGCGGACAAGAAAATCTGATCGTGGCTCACGCCGCCGCGGCTTTGCCCTTCGGCTTCACTTCCGCCGTGTAGTCGTCCATCAGCGTGCGGGTGATGCCGCCCGGATTGAAATTCCAGTTTGCAATCTCGGACACCGCGGTCACTTCAGCCGCCGAGCCGGTGATGAAGCATTCCGAAAAATCCTTGAGCTCGTCGGGCAAAATGCGGCGCTCGATCACCTCGATGCCGCGTTTCTTGGCCAGTTCGATCGCGGTCTCGCGCGTTAGGCCGGACAGGAAGCAGTCGGCGATCGGCGTGTGGATCTTGCCGTCTTTGACGAAGAAGATATTGGCGCCGGTGCATTCGGCGACGCGGCCCTGCCAATCCAGCATCATGGCGTCGGCATAGCCTTTGCGCTCGGCCGCATGCTTGGAGATGGTGCAGATCATGTAGAGGCCGGCGGCCTTGGCGAGGCACGGCGCGGTCTTTGGATCGGGCCGGCGATAATCGGCGAGATCGAGCCTGATGCCCTTGAGCCGCTGCTCCGGATCGAAATAGCTCGGCCATTCCCAGCTCGCGATCGCAAGATGGATGGTGTTCGACTGCGCCGAGACGCCCATCATCTCCGAACCGCGCCAGGCGACCGGACGGACATAGGCTTCCTTCTTGCCGTTCTTATCGAGCACAAGCTTCTTGGCGGCGACGATCTCGGCGACTGAATAGGGGATTTTGAAATCGAGGATATTGGCGGAGCGTTTGAGCCGCTCGGCATGCGCTTGAGACTTGAAGATCTCGCCGCCATAAGCGCGCTCGCCCTCGAACACCGCGCTGGCGTAATGCAGGCCGTGGCTGAGCACGTGCAGATTGGCGTCTTTCCAGGGCACGAGCTTGCCGTCGTACCAGATGACCCCTTCGAGCCGGTCGTAGGACTGCGCAGCCATGGTTTCCTCCTTCGCCTCGTCCGTTCGGACTTTTCGGCGGCCGGTGCCGCCGCCGTGATGGCGCATTTTCCGCGCCCTATTCCAACACTTTGCGTCGCCGGGCAACACCCGGTATGAGTGGGGCCGCTTCGGACCTATTGGCGGGCCAGCCTTCGACTGCCGGCCAAACGGGCCATTTCGGTACGATCCTTTCGTCGCTGATATCGTTTTTGTAACATAAAACCAAAATATGTCAACATGGCTGACATAAATGTGAGCGCAAAAGCCGCGGCAGCGGAAAACGGTCTGGCCGGGCGTGCGGACGCAACGCCCGCCGCCCAGTCCGAGCCGGTGTGGGACATCATCGAACTGCTTTTCTTTGCCTATCGCGATTTCGTCGGCGACCCGGACGAGGTGCTGTCCAAGCTCAGTTTTGGCCGCGCCCATCACCGGGTGCTGCATTTCGTCAATCGCAATCCGGGCATGAAGGTTGCCGACCTGCTCGACATCCTCAACATCACCAAGCAGTCGCTCGGCCGCGTGCTCAAGCAACTGGTCGATCAAGGTTATGTCGTGCAGAAGGAGGGCGCACAGGACCGCCGGCAACGGCTGCTCTATGTGACGCCGAAAGGCGAGGCGCTGGCGCTCAAGCTCGCCGGCCTGCAAATGCAACGGATCGGCCGCGCCTTCGGCGATCTCGGGTCCGGCGCGCATGAGGCGGCCCGGCGCTTCCTCACCGCGATGATCGACGCGGACAATCGCGAGGGTGTGCTCAAGTTGATCGCGCGCGCCGACCGCGCCAAGCCGCGGGGCTGACCATGATGCCCGCTGTGCTCGCCGACGACGCGCCACATCTCCTGGTGGTCGATGACGACCGCCGCATCCGCGATCTTCTGTCGCGATTCCTCTCAAGCGAAGGCTATCGCGTCAGCACCGCCGAGACCGCCGCCGATGCGCGCGCCAAGCTCAACAGCCTGAGCTTCGATCTGCTGATCCTCGACGTGATGATGCCGGGCGAATCCGGATTCGATTTCACCAAATCGCTGCGCGGCGGCTCCAGCGTACCGATCCTGATGCTGACCGCGCGCGACGCCGCTGAAAGCCGCATCAAGGGCCTCGAAATGGGGGCCGACGATTATCTCTCCAAGCCGTTCGAGCCGCGCGAGCTTTCGCTGCGCATCGCCAACATCCTCAAGCGCGCGCAGCCGGCGGCGGCGGCGCCGGCGGAGCAAGTTGGCTTCGGGCCCTTCGTCTATCATTTGGCGCGCGGCGAATTGCGCAAAGGCGAAGAGATCATCCGCCTCACCGATCGCGAACGCGAAATGCTGCGTATCCTCGCCGGCACGCCGGGCGAGACCGTATCGCGCATGTCGCTCGCCGGCGACGCCGGCACCGTCAGCGAGCGCGCGGTGGACGTGCTGGTGAATCGGTTGCGCCGCAAGATCGAGCGCAATCCGGCCAATCCACTCTATGTCCAGACTGTGCGCGGCATCGGCTACCGGCTTGTGATCACCATATGACCAGCCTCGACATCGGCATCGCCGCGGTGCGCAGCATTCGCAGCGCCTTCGGCCGCGTCGGCGATGTCTGGCGCCGGATCAGCCGCTGGCTCAACAGCATATTGCCGAAGGGCCT
>DATATS010000093.1:0-3000 GCA_036268675.1 Pseudolabrys sp. | reverse complement strand
GACAGCATGGCGAAATACGGCATGCGCATCACGCCGGATCAGCGCGCGAAGATTCTGGAGTATCTCGCAACTTATCTCGGGCCCAATCCGCCGAAGGCAGCGCCTGCCGGCGCGTCACCGCCGCCGCCGGAAAAGGCCGATGGCGCGGCCGTGTTTAACGAGCAATGCGTGGCCTGCCATCAGGCGCACGGCGAGGGCGTGGCCGGACAGTTTCCCCCGCTCGCCGGCAACCGCGATATTTTCCTGAGCGCGGATTTTCCCGCGCGCGTCGTGCTGTTCGGGCTCAAGGGCAAGATCGACGTCAACGGCAAAGGCCTCGATGCCGAGATGCCGCCGCTCGATTTCCTCAGCGACGCGCAGATCGCAGCGGCGATCGGTTACGTGCGCGGCGCGTGGGGCAACGGCAAACTGCGGCCGGCGGGCATGACCGATCCCGATGCCGCCGCGGTCGCGGCGTTGCGCAAGAGCAAGCTGTCGGCGGCGCAGGTCCATGACCAGCGCATGACGCTCAAAGGCGCGGGCAAGAAATAATCCGGACCGCGTGCGTCCGCAAAAAAGCAAAGGGCCGGCGCGAGGCCGGCCCCAAGCTTGCAGTGACAGCGCCGCACATTGCGGCGCTGCGGGTTTGGATCAGAACCGGTAGTTCACGCCAAGCCGGACGATATTCGGCTTGAAGGAAACATCGGTTTCGACGCCGCAGGCGGCGGCGCTACAGCTTGCCTTGCCGAGATCGGCGTAGAGGTATTCGAGCTTTGCCGACCAGCCGCCGCTGAAGGCGTATTCGACGCCGACGCCGGCGGTCCAGCCGACCCGGTTATCCGTCTCCGTGATGCCGGTATTCGGCGTCATCTTCACGTTGGCGAAGGCCGCGCCAGCGGTGATGTAAGGCATCCAGCGATCGAAGGAGTAGCCGACGCGGCCGCGCGCGGTTCCGAACCATGTGTTCTTGGTTTCGCAACCGATGCCGGTGCAGACGCCGGTGCCGCCGCTGCTGCTACCTTTCATCCAGCTATAGTCGAAATCGCCTTCAACGCCCCAGACCCACACGCCGGTCTGGAAGTTGTAGCCGATGGTGCCGCCGGCCAGCCCGCCTTTCGGCTTGGCATTGCCCGACGTTGCCGCACTGCTCCAGTCCGATGTGCCCCAGCCGTAGCCGCCGTTGAGACCGATATAGAAACCGGACCAACTGAACGGCGCGACATAGATGGGCGCCTTGTAGGCTGGCCGGGGCAGATCGGCTGCAAACGATGGCGAGGCCATCGCTGCGGCCATCAGGCCGGCACAGACCGCGAGAATAAGACGCTTCATAGATAAACCTCCTGGTGATTTTTCGCCCGAAACAACTCCTACTGGCGGCGAGGTCTATATGTTGTGGATGATTCGAACTGTGCCCTTTACGCAACAGAAAAAGCAAAATTCCGAAGCGAATCAGTTGCATGGCGAGCTGAAATGCACTAGAACATAGCAAGAACAGGCTTGTGGCCCGGATCCGCATGCAATCGCGGGTGGAGCAAGAAGCCCTGTGGATGATCACCGAACGCGCCTGTGCCGCATTGGAGCGCGCGTCTAGGGTGAACGGTCAATCGCACGAGCAATGCGCGCATCAATCGCCACGCGGAGAGAGCATCATGGCAGGCAGCGTCAACAAAGTGATCCTGATCGGCAACCTCGGCAAGGATCCGGAGATCCGCCGCACGCAGGACGGCCGTCCGATCGCCAATCTCAGCGTGGCCACCTCGGAAAGCTGGCGCGACAAGACCACCGGCGAGCGCAAGGAAAAGACCGAGTGGCACCGCGTCGTCATCTTCAACGAGGGCCTGTGCAAGATCGTCGAGCAGTATCTCAAGAAGGGCTCGAAGATTTATCTCGAGGGCGCGCTGCAAACGCGCAAGTGGACCGACAAAGACGGCCACGACAAATATTCGACCGAAGTCGTGCTGCAAGGCTTCAACTCGCAGCTCACGATGCTCGACACCCGTGGCGGCGGCGGGGCAGGGGCGGGCGCTTCGGAGGACTTTGGCTCGGCCGGTCCGACCGCCGCGCGCGAACGCAAGCCCGCCATGGCTGGCGCCGGCAAGCGCGACGACATGGACGACGAGATTCCGTTCTGACGCTCAGGCGCTGATATCGACCGTATTGCTCGATGTGACCGAGGTCGTGGAGCCATCGGCGGTAGGGTCGTTCGGGTCGGTTGGGTTTGCCGGATCTGAGGCAACGGCGGCAGGCTTCGCGCCGTGATGATGGTGGTGGTGGGGACGTGTGCCGCCCGCCTGCTGCAAACTCGCCAGCGACTTTTGCGCGCCGGCAATATCGCCGGACTGCAAGGACTGGCCGATCTGCTGGAGTGACTGCGCGAATGAACTGTTGCCCTGCGCCGCCGGCGAACTGGCGAGCGTCGCATAGGCGCTTTGCGCGGCGGCGAGATCACCCGACTGCAAGGCGCTGCTAAGTTGGTTGAAAGCCTGGCGGGTCTGCGCAAACGTGCTGGTCTGGGGCGGAGCGCCCGCTGCAATAGCGGAAACGGCCATGATCGGTCTCCCGGGAATCGGTCCCGAATGATTGGCTCGCCCCGCGCAACACATGGCGCTCCGTTTCTTGCCGAACGGTAAATCGGAACCTGCGCCACGACAAATTCACGCCGAATTTATGCGCGCCGTCTTTGCGCTAGCCGAAAGCCGCGCGCACCCCGTCGATGACAAACTGCACGGCAAGCGCCGCCAGCAGCACGCCGAGCAGGCGTGAAAGCACAACGCTGCCGGTGACGCCGAGCCACATGGCAAGGCGCGCGGAGAGCAGAAATACGATCAGGCAAATGACCAGAACTGCGGCGATGACGCCGAGCAGTATGGCGAGATGCAACGGTTGCGCATCGGCGCGGCCGGCGAGCAGCACGCAGGCGGTGATGGCGCCGGGGCCGGCCATCAGCGGAATGGCGAGCGGGAAGGCGGCGATATTGCGCACGCGCTCTTCGATGGCGTCCTCGGCGGCTTTCGATTGACG
>DATATS010000092.1:0-2062 GCA_036268675.1 Pseudolabrys sp. | reverse complement strand
CCGGCGGCGATATCGAGCCGCATGCCGCGCGTCTTCTTGCGCTCGAACTTCAGCGCCGGATTGGTTTCGAAGAAATGATAATGCGAACCGACCTGGATCGGCCGGTCGCCGCTATTGGCGACGGTGAGCGTCACCGTCTTGCGGCCGGCATTGAGCTCGATGTCGCCGTCCTTGATGAACATTTCGCCGGGGATCATGGTACGGCCTCGATGCGGTCATAGCCCATCGCCCGGTAGACGAGGGCCGACACCAGCCAGCTTGCGATGAAAAACGCGACGATGCCGTAACCGACCAGCCCGAAATTATCGGACAGCATCCCGATGAAGGACCAGAACGGACCTTGCAGCGCGAGCTTGCCGCCGATCAGCCCAAGCGCCTCGATGCCGCCGACGACGAGCGCGGCGACCACCGACACGAACGTAATGGTCATGTTGTAGTACAGCTTGCGGATCGGCTTGACGAAGGCCCAACCGTAAGCACCGACCATTACGACGCTGTCGGTCGTGTCCATCAGCGACATGCCGGCGGTGAACAGCGCCGGAAATACCAGGATCGACCAGATCGACACGCCTTGCGCGGCTTGCGTGGCCGAAATGCCAAGGAGCCCCACTTCGGTCGCGGTGTCGAAGCCAAGACCGAACAGGATGCCGAGCGCGAACATATGCCAGCTTCGCCCGATCATGCGGAATGCAGGCTGAAAGATGCGGCCAAGGAAACCGCGCTTGGACAGGATTTCGTCAATGTCCGCGTCAGGCAGGCCGCGGCCGGTTTTCACGAATTTGAACGCGCGATAGACCTGCACCAGCACCAGGATATTGGCGGCGGCGATGGCGAACAAAAACAGCGCCGAGACCGACGTGCCGACTATCGCGCCGAGGTCCTTGAACGCCGCAAAGCGCGCCTGCAAGGCAGCCGTCATCAGCACCAGCCCCGCCGTGAGCACGATCACGATGCTGGAGTGTCCGAGCGAAAAGAAAAAGCCGACCGAGACCGGGCGCTTGCCCTCCTGCATCAGCTTGCGGGTGACGTTGTCGATTGCCGCGATGTGATCGGCGTCGAAGGCATGCCGCAGCCCGAAGCTGTAAACGAGGAACGCGGTGCCGAGCAGCAGCGGGCTGTCGCGGAAGGCGAGCCAGGCCCAGACCCAGGCCGCGATATTGGCCGCGATAAGCAGCGTATAGATTCCGATGATCTTGTTGCGCATGCGTTCCGCCCCATCGTCGAAAAGTTGTGAAACCATTTTATGCCTCATGGCCGCGCCCTCATCGGATCGGCTGGTGAACTGTAACGAGTTTGGTGCCGTCGGGAAACGTCGCTTCCACCTGGATGTCGTGGATCATGTCCGCAATTCCGTCCATGACCTGCGCGCGGCCGATGACGTGCGCACCCGCCTCCATCAGTTGCGCGACGCTTTTGCCGTCGCGCGCACCCTCCATGATGAAATCGGAAATCAGCGCGACCGCCTCCGGGTGGTTGAGCTTGACGCCGCGCTCAAGCCGGCGGCGCGCAACCATCGCGGCCATGGCAATCAGCAGCTTGTCTTTTTCACGCGGTGTCAAATTCATTGGAGCCTCAGTTAATCCAAAGCCGCGGCACGCGCTGGCCGAGCGCAGCCAGCACGGCGATCAGATCGTGGCGCAAGGTGGCCCCGTCGCGCGCGCAAAGTCGCGCCACGGCGATGCCGTTCCAGGCCGAAATGCCGACCTCGCCGGTGAACGTGTCGTCGAGCGCGCGTACCGCGTCAATCGTGTCTTCGCCGCCCGGCGACACCAGGAGTGTCGCAACGGCAATGCCGCCTGCCGCCGATGCCGGCGCCGACAACTTTCCCGCGATGGCGCCGTCGAGCCGCGCGGTCTCGGCAAAAATCAACTTGCCGGCGCGATGGATGCGCCAGCGGTCGGCAAAAAAACCCTGCTCGACCGTCTCGCCCATGGCGGCGCGCCCGAACACCACGGCCTCCGCCATCAGCAGCGATGCGCCCTCGGCTAAATTGACGTCGATGCGGCGCGACAGCCGCGCGCGGTCGAACAGGATGGTCTCCTGCGGCAACCAGGCAAGGCGC
>DATATS010000091.1:0-2397 GCA_036268675.1 Pseudolabrys sp. | reverse complement strand
CATATCGCGCACGATCGAGCCTTTGACCGAGCCGACGTCCGACACCGTCGCGCCAGCGGCAAGATGCCGCCCGATCTCCTGGGCGACCGCGCCGCAGGCGCCTACCGGAACACAGACGATGACGAGATCGGCGCCTTCGACCGCCGCCGCATTGCTTTCGACGACCTGATCGGCGAGGCCCAATTCGGCCACGCGCCGGCGCGTTTTCGCGGAGCGCGCGGTGGCCACGATCGAGCCGGCGGCATTTTGCGCCCGCGCCGCGCGCGCGATCGAGGAGCCGATAAGCCCGACGCCGATCAGCGCCAGACGGTTGAACAACGGTTTGTTCACGCGCGCTTCTCCAGAAATTCCGAGAGCGCCTTCACCACCAGGCGGTTCGCCTCCTCGCTGCCCACCGTCATGCGCAAGGCATGCGGCAGCTTGTAGGCGCCGACCTGCCGCAGAACCAGTCCGCGTTTGGTCAGGAATGCGTCGGCCTCGGTCGCGGTTTTCACGTCCGCAAAGTGAATGAGAACGAAATTAGCGACACTCGGCGTCACTTTCAGACCGAGCTTGCCGATTTCCTCGGTGAGCCAGGCGAGCCAGCGCGTATTGTGCTCGCGCGCGTGTTCGACATGCCCAGTGTCGCGCATGGCCGCAATGCCAGCGGCGATGGCCGGGGCGTTGACGTTGAACGGCCCGCGGATGCGGTTGACCGCGTCGATCACGTGCGCCGGTCCATACATCCAACCCAGGCGCAGCGCCGCCAACCCGTAGATTTTCGAAAACGTGCGCGTCATCACTACGTTGTCGGTGGTGGCGACCAGCTCGATGCCGGATTCGTAATCGTTACGCCGGACATATTCCGCATAAGCCGCGTCGATCACCAGCAGCACATTTTCTGGTAGCGCCTTTTGCAGGCGCTTGACTTCATCGAACGCAACATAGGTTCCCGTCGGATTGTTCGGGTTTGCCAAGAACACGATTTTCGTCTTCGGCGTCACGCGCGCGAGGATCGCGTCCACGTCGGCGGTAAAATCGTTCTCGGGCGCCGCAATGGGTTTGGCGCCGGTACCGAGCGTCGCGATCGGATAAACGAGGAAGCCGTGCGTGGTGTAGATCGCCTCGTCGCCGTCGGCGAGATAAGCGCGCGCCAGCAGATTGAGCAGATCGTCGGAGCCGGCGCCGCACACGATGCGCGCCGGGTCGAGGCCGAATGTCTGCCCGATTGCTTCGCGCAGCGCGAAAGCCGACCCGTCCGGGTAATCCTGCAGATGGTCGCCCGCCGCGCGATAAGCAGCGATGGCGTTCGCGCTCGGTCCCAACGGCGTCTCGTTGGAGGAGAGCTTGAACACCTTGGTGGCGCCTGGCGCGCTGCTCTTGCCGGGCACATAAGCCTGGATGTCGAGCACGCCGGGGCGCGTTTGCGGTCGGGTCGCAGTCATCGTTGTATTTCCGAACGATCAGGCCTTATTCATTGCGCAGGATCTTTTCCGAAAACCGGTTCCCACTTTTCGGGATCATGCGGGGTTCGCGGCAACCGTATAGCGGGTCGCGTGGCTGCCGACGAGGGCTGCCGAGCGCACCGACGCACCGGCCTTAACCAAGGCTTCGCTGACGGCTTCGAGCGTCACATCGGTTGGCAGCGTGACCAGCAAGGCCGCGCCATCGAAGGCGCGATCGGGTACGGCGATGAAATCCGCTACCGTCGTGAGCGCCTGCGCGGGCTTTGCGCCCCAGCCGGACACCCGCACACTCCAGACGCCGGCTTCGGTCGCCATGGCGTCGGCCGCGATCTTGGACACGACGAACACGGGGAGCGCGGCCGGATGGTCGGCGCGTTCGACGAAGGGCAGGCGCGCGATGATCTTGGGCGCTGCGTCGAATTCGAGCGCGCTCCACCAGGCGCCGGCTGAGGCGACGCCAAGCGCGGGCACCAGCCCCAGGTCGCCCTTCGAGGACGACACCGCAGCGACTACACCGGCTGCGCCCATATGCGGCACGAACGGCACCGTGAAACCGAAATGAAAGCGGGCCGAATCCCGCATCAGCGCATCGCCGGCCGACAGATCGGCATGCACGGAAAACGGGGCCTGCACGTAGGTGAAGGTCGAAATAATGACGCGCCAGATGCTTTCAGCGGTGTCGAGCGGCAATATGCCTTTGTGCCGCTTGACCAGCCGGCGCATCATCTCGGCCTCGCGCGCAGGACGGAAGGCCGAGCCCGACTCCTGGCTGTCTTTCGATGCGATCAGCCGGTCGATGATCTCGCCACGCTCCATCAGGAGCTTGTGCATCCCCTCGTCGATGCGGTCGATCTCCTTGCGCAGATCGGCCAGAGAGGGTTTGTCGGAAGGCTTTGCCATGGCGGCATTGATAAGTGGGCCTAGCCTTGAAATCAATGAAGCGTTGAAAGTC
>DATATS010000090.1:0-4716 GCA_036268675.1 Pseudolabrys sp. | reverse complement strand
GACGCGCGGCATCCCCGTGATCGCGCTCACCGCCCACGCCATGGTTCAGGATCGGGAAAAGGCCATGGCCGCAGGCTGCGACGAGTTCGATACCAAGCCGGTCGAACTGCCGCGTCTGCTGGAAAAGATCAAGCTGCTGCTTGCCAACAAACCGGCCTAATTGCCGGGTTCATCGTGAGGATCGAGCCCGTGGACTGTCGAAGATCAATGGGTTAGCGGCCGCGTTGGAAAAAGTGCGGTCACTTGCCGACTAATCCAATTCAGCGCGCAGAGGTCCAAGAAATTTATCGTAGGCGCGCCAACGGCCGATCGCGGTCTTGTAGATCGGTTGGCGAACTTGCGTAGCGCTCGCGGTCCGGATGGGTCGATCCGTCTTATGGAACGCGAGGCAGCGGTCATCCCACGGCAATCCGCAATGGCTCAAAATCCGGCGGGCTTGCCCTTCGAGGTCGGCGACGACGTCCTCGTAACGCACGTCGAGAATGCGTCCGGGCGGCAAGACCCGGCGCCAGTGTTCGATCAACCCGTGATAGCGCGTGTAATAGCGTCCAAGTTCGGCGAGGTCGTAGGTATGGTTCTGTTCCGCGGCGAACAATTTTGAAAAACATGACACGCATGTGTCGACCGGATCGCGCATGGCATGAACGATTGTCGCGTTTGGAAGCGCAAGATGAATCAGGCCTGCGAAATAATAGTTCGACGGCATCTTGTCGGTGACGCGCTCCCCGTCCGGCGCGATCGCCGCCAGCCGCTTGACGTATTCTGCGCCGATCTCGCGTAGCGACCGTGCATCGAGTGCGGGGACGAATTCCGGATAAGGCAGTGTTTTTCCGTCCGGTCCGCGAACAGTCAGCACGACATCATTGAAGATCTTCAGCTCTCCGGCGCCATGAACCGCCGGATGGCTCGCCAGCAGTTGTTCGATCAATGTTGTGCCCGAACGAGGCATGCCGATGATGAAAATGGGCCGGGCCGAAACCTCTCCGCCGCCGGTTTTCTCTGTTATCAATGTGGGCGAAAAGACCTGCTCGACCCGGTCGAACAACGCGAACGCTTGCTCCTCGTCGTAGGCGGTTGTCGCGCGCTTGGCTGCATTGCCCGCCAGCAGATGGCCGAATGAGCGATCGTAATCCTTCATGTCGGCGTAGGCTTTGCCGAGCGCAAAATCGAGGTGCATGCGGTCGATCCTGGACGATCCAGCGGTTGCCGCCATTCGCTCCATGATCGAGAGATGAGCGTCGCCATGTTTGAATTTCTTTGAGTCGGCAAGGTTGACGTAAACGCCGCTGATGTTTGGATCGATCTCGATGGATTTGCAGTAAGCGTCATGCGCCTCACGCAGCCGGCCGAGCTCTTTCAACGCATTGCCCATGTTGTTGTAGGCGTCGGCCAAGTCCGGCTTGAGCACAATGGCGCGCTGATAGTAGTCGAGCGCAGCGGGTAAATCGCCGCGGTCGAACGCGACGCGCCCCATGAGATTGATCGCGTCATGGCTCTTGGGATTGAGCGCCAGCGCGCGCTCGGCGGCGGCCTGAGCTTCAACCGCCTTGTTTTGATCGACGAGCACGGTGCCGAAATGGATATGAATCTTATCACTACGCGCTTCGATCGCCAGCGCGCGGCGCAGCAATGTTTCCGCTTCGTCCAGCCGATCGAGGTCCTTCACGCATAGCGCGAGATTGTCGAGGATTTCTGGATCGTTCGGCCGCATCTCTAGCGCCTTGCGGTAAACCGCTTCGGCCTCTTCGGGCCGTTTCAATTCGCGCAATGTTGTGCCGAGATTGTTCCAGGCATCGACGAACTGCGGTTCGATCTCGATCGCACGGCGGTAACAGGGCTCCGCCTCGTCGAATCGCTTCAATCTTTGCAGCGCATTGCCGCGATTGCTGTGAGCCTGAACGAAAGTAGGCCGCAGCGCGATCGCGCGTTCGTAATGAGAGAGGGCTTCGGCAAAAAGCTCCAGTTCGAACAGCACGATGCCCAGATTGCTATGGGCTTCCGCATAATCCGGATTGAGCTTGAGTGCATGTTCGCCGGCTGCCTTGGCCTCTTCAATGCGGCCTGCAAGCCGGCACATTTCACCGAGATTGGCGTGATAGAGCGGCACGTCGGGATTGAGCGCGATCGCGCGGCGCAAATACTCGATGGCCTCGCCCAGCCGGCCGGATTGTTGCGCGATAATGCCGAGCTGATGCAGGGCTTCCGCATTATTCGGCTCGGCAAACAGCGCCCGCCGGCAAAGTTCGTCGGCGTCGGCCAGGAAACCGTGTCGGCGTTTCTGCTCGGCAAGGATCAGCATCTGGCCGGACGTCATGGCGTGCTCCGGCGGCGGCATCACTGCGCGGGACGCCTCCGCCGCAATGATTTCGGCAGCGAGCGCGGCGCGGTGTTCGCCTTTCTGCTTGAATGGCGTGAGTTGCGTCTGGTCGCCGCTGGCGAGGGCCGCGAGCGAGCCGGCCAGCTTGGCGATGACGTTGTCCCATTCTTCACCGCGGCGTTGGCGGAACAGCCGCATGGTCGGATACCAGGGATTGTCTTCGCGTTCGAGCAGCCAGCGCCAGTCCGTTACCCAAGGCAGCGGCACCCAGACCGCCTTGCCGAGCGCTCCGGCAACATGGGCAGGCGACGTATCGACGCTGATGATCAGATCGAGCGCGGACATGGCGCCTGCCGTGTCGGTAAAATCGACAAGCTCCGGCCCGACGTCATGGATGCGTCCATGCAACTCCTTGACCGATTTGAGATCGGCGCCGCGCGGCCCGACTTGAAGGCTCACGAAAGAAGTGCCGGGGGTTTCAAGAAGCGGCGTCAACATCGCGAGGTCGAGCGACCGCCGCATGTCGTTGACATGCTCGGGGTTGCCGGCCCACACGAGACCGACCTTCAGCCCGGGGAGCGAGGCCAGCCGCCGTCGCCAGCGCGCGGCGATATCGGCAGGCGCGCGCAAATACGGCACCTGTGCCGGAATGGTTTCGAGTCGGGTCTTGAGGATGCGCGGCAAGCTCAACAGCACTGCATCGCAATCGTAAGGCGGTAGATCGCCGCGATCGCCCAGCACATTGACGCCCGGCAGGCTCTCCCGCAGCAAGCCGGTCAACTGCTGGTGGGTGCGGAAGCTCACCCGCGCCGCGCGCGCGGCAAGATAAGGGATGTAACGAGCAAATTGCAGCGTGTCGCCGAAACCCTGTTCGGCCTGCACATAAATATGTTTGCCGGCGAGGCTTTCGCCCTGCCACGGTTTTTCGGGAAAGCGTGGCCCTTTGCGTTCGCTGGAACGCAGTCGCCATTCATATTCTTCCCAGCCCTCGGCGAGATCGCCGCGCATCAGCAGAAGGATGCCGAGGCCCGAATGTGCATTGGCGTGGTCGGGCGCCAGCGCAACAGCGCGGCGCAAGGCAAAGATACCGTCCTCGAATTCGCCGGAATGATGGAAGACCGTGCCGAGATTGGCCCAGGCATCTGAAAAATTCGGATCGATGGCGAGCGCACCGCGATAGCTGGCGATGGCTTCGTCATATTTTTTTTGCGCGTAGAGCGCGTTGCCCAGATTGCTGTGGGCCTGTGCAAAATCGGGCTTGGCCTCGATTGCCCTGCGATGGGCGCGTGCGGACCCTTCGTGATCTTTCATCTCAAAGAGTGCGACGCCAAGATTGCCCCAGGCCGCGGCCAAGGTGGGATCGATCTCGATAGCGCGGCGCGCCGACTCCGCGGATAATTTGGGCCGGCCGGCGAGGCGCAGCATCTCGCCGAGATTGGCGTGGAACAGGGCATTCTGAGGAGCGACTTTGATGGCACGCCGTATGTGCTCGATGGCTTCCGCGGCTTTGCCGGTCTGGTGAAGGATAACGCCCAGGAGATGCTCGGCCTCCGGCGTTTTCGGTCGGGCCGTCAGCACCTGCCGGCAGAGCGCCTCGGCTTCCATCAGCCGGCCCTCGCCGCGGTAGCGATCGGCGAGCATGAGGGTGTCGGCCAGCGGCATGACTGGCGTTGCCGCGTTGTCCCCCGCCATTTGGTCCATTGGGGTGCGATACCATGGGCTTGTGACGTCGGCCAAGGTGTCGAGCCGTCCGTGCGGGCTGGCTAGCAGCCCCCTGGGGGTCAATTTTGCTACGTGTCTCGCGCCGCGTATCGATATTCTGCGATCTTGCGGGGGCCAAAAGGCACGGTTTTACTCCGCTCGCGGCTGTGGTGGCTTTTCTGCAACAAATGCGGAAAACCCCTTGAAACATCACAAAGCAGACCGGGTTTTGCCCAATTCTGTTGGGCTTTTCGAGTTCTTACCGATAGATTTATGGGGGCTTTGTGGCTGGCGAGCGCGGATGGCGCGTTTGCTGGCGCGTTGGGGGTTTGGGTTCCGTGCGCGGTGAGGGTCAAGTCGACCGTAGGCAGTTGCGGCTGTTGCTCGCGTCGTCGTCCGTTGCCGCGCTGCTGATCGGCGGCGGGACGCCGCACGCGTTTGCCGCCGCGTGCACCAACACCATCGGCGCGTCGTTTGACGTCCCCGCGGCGACCACAGTCGCCAACGTCTGCGTCCAGAACACAAGTTTCACCGGCAATATCACCAACGAAGGCACGATCAGCCCGTCTGGCATTGCCTTCCAGAACGGCACGATTGCGGGACAGATCAACAGCAGCGGCATCGTCGACGGCGGCATCTCGCTCGACAGCAGGAGCAAGATCACCTCGACCACGACCGCCATCTCGATCACCGGTCCC
>DATATS010000089.1:0-2651 GCA_036268675.1 Pseudolabrys sp. | reverse complement strand
CAAATCGCATTCGCCGCCCTGATCGCAGATCGGGCAATCGAGCGGATGATTGATGAGCAGGAATTCCATCACGCCTTCGCGCGCCTTTTTCGTCATCGGCGACCGCGTCTTGATTTCGTGCGGCGTGCCGTCCTTCTTGGGCGGCAAGTCCTTGACGGCAACCGCGCAGGACGCCTGCGGCTTGGGCGGGCCGCCGACCACCTCGACCAGGCACATCCGGCAATTTCCAGCGATTGACAGCCGCTCGTGAAAGCAGAAGCGCGGGATTTCCGCGCCCGCGGTTTCGCACGCCTGTAACAGCGTGTATTCGGGCGGAACGTCGATCTCTTTGCCGTCAACGATGAGCTTGGTCATGCCGCGTGCTCGCTCTGCGCGCCGCAGCGCGCCGTCTTCCACAATTGCGCGCCCGGCAGGCCTTCCCAGCCGAAGGCATCCTCGCTTGGGCCGTCTTTCACCAAACGATCCAGCCGCGCGACGCCTTCTTCGAGCGCCGGCCGATGTCCCGGCGCGATCCACCACATCACCAGCGGCGTGTCGATCCGCCCGAACCAGTGCTGGCGGCGTCCGTAGAAGCGGCTGTGCACGGTGCGGAACACAAAACGCTCAAGCGCTTCCGCGTTTTCCCATACCGTCAAATTCGGCAGCACGCGCGCATCGTCATAGACTTTCATGCCCATGGCGTTGCCGCTGTCGTCCTGCAACCGCCAGACAAAACCCTCGATCTGCTCGGCGAGCGCGTTGACGCGCGCGACATTGTCGACGAACTCCGCCATACGCGGATCGTCGAGCGGATATTTGATCCGCGCGATATTGAACTGGGCGAGATGGCGGGTTTCGGTCATGCCGCTCACTCCGCCGCCTGCGCATCGAGCGGCTTGGGATCGAGCACGCCAATATATTTGTCCGCGTTGCGGGAGTACTCGTCGATGCGCCGCTCGATCTCGGGTCGGAAATGGCGCAGCAGACCCTGCACCGGCCAGGCGGCACCGTCACCGAAGGCACAAATCGTGTGGCCCTCGATCTGCTTCGTCACCTCCATCAGCATGTCGATCTCGCGCCGCTCGGCGCGTCCCTCCGACATTCGCGTGAGCACGCGCCACATCCAGCCCATGCCCTCGCGGCAGGGCGTGCACTGACCGCAGCTTTCGTGCTTGTAGAAATAGGAAATGCGCGTCATGGCGCGCACGATGTCGGTCGACTTGTCCATGACGATCACCGCCGCCGTGCCGAGCGCGGATTTCTTATCCTTGCAGCCGTCGAAATCCATCAACAGCGTGTCACACTGATCGGCGCCCGCTGGCACCAACGGCATCGACGAGCCGCCCGGAATGACGGCAAGCAGATTGTCCCAGCCGCCGCGCACGCCGCCGGCGTGCTTTTCCACAAGTTCGCGCAGCGGAATGCCCATGGCTTCTTCCACATTGCACGGCTTCTCGACGTGCCCTGAAATGCAGAACAGCTTTGTGCCCGTGTTGTTAGGCCGCCCGATGCCGGCAAACCAGGCAGCACCCCGGCGCAGAATGTCGGGCGCCTGCGCGATGGATTCCACATTGTTCACGGTGGTCGGGCAGCCATAGAGCCCGACATTGGCCGGGAACGGCGGCTTCAGGCGTGGCTGGCCCTTCTTTCCCTCAAGGCTTTCGAGCAGCGCCGTCTCCTCGCCGCAGATATAGGCGCCGGCACCATGATGCAGATAAAGGTCGAAGTCCCAGCCGTGGATATTGCCCTCGCCGATGAGATTGGCCTCGTAGGCCTGATCGATCGCAGCCTGCAGCCGTTCGCGCTCGCGGATGAATTCGCCGCGAATATAGATGTAGCCGGCGTTCGCGCCCATCGAGAAGCCGGCGATCAGGCAGCCTTCGATCAGGAGATGCGGATCGTGCCGCATGATCTCGCGGTCCTTGCAGGTGCCGGGCTCGGATTCGTCGGCGTTGACGACCAGATAATGCGGCCGGCCGTCCGACTTCTTGGGCATGAACGACCACTTCAGGCCGGTCGGAAATCCTGCCCCACCGCGACCGCGCAGGCCCGACGCTTTCATCTCGTTAATGATCTCGTCACGGCCCTTGGCGAGGATGCCCTTGGTGCCGTCCCAGGCGCCGCGCGAGCGCGCGCCCTTCAAGCCCCAGTCGTGCCGGCCGTAGAGATTCTTGAAAATGCGGTCTTTGTCGGCGAGCATCGTTTCAGTCCTGCGGCAGACGTTGCGAGGTGGGGCTGGCCGAAAGATCGTTGAGCGTGGTCGCGCCGCCAATCGGCGCTGAATTCTCCCGGTCGACCTGCGGGCCGGGCTTGGGCGTCTTGCCCGCGGCCATCGCGTCGAGAATCTTTTCGAAGCTTTCGGCGGTCAGATCCTCGTAATAATCGAAATTGATCTGCACCATGGGCGCATTGACGCAGGCGCCCAGGCATTCGACCTCGGCCCAGGAGAATTTGCCGTCCTTGGTCACGTGCATTTGCTCGCCGATGCGCTTGCGGCAGACTTTTTCCAGCGCATCCGCCCCGCGCAAGCGGCACGGCGTCGTGCCGCAGAACTGCACGTGGAATTTGCCGACCGGCTCCAGATTGAACATCGTGTAGAAGGTCGCGACTTCGAGGCCGCGGATATGCGCCATGCCGAGGAATTCGCTGACATGGCGGATGGCGGCTTCCGG
>DATATS010000088.1:0-4634 GCA_036268675.1 Pseudolabrys sp. | reverse complement strand
ACCGCTTTCAACTGGCCGAGCACCAGGTCGGTCATGTGCTCGACGCCGCGGATCAGCTTGGGCGGCGGAAATTCGCTGTTGAGCGCGATGACGCGCTTGGCGATGTTCTTGGCGAGGTCGCCGATGCGCTCCAGATCGTTGGCGAGCCGCAGCGCGCCGACGATCTCACGCAGGTCCACCGCCATCGGCTGGCGGCGGGCGATGGTGAGCACGGATTTTTCCTCGATCTCGCGCTGCAACGCGTCGATCGCGGCATCCTGTTGCGTGACGCGCTGGGCCAGCGCCGTGTCGCGTTTGACCAGCGCATCGGCCGAATCGGCGACCAGCTTTTCGGCGAGCCCGCCCATTTCCGCGACCATGCGGGAGAGATCCTGCAGATCGATGTCGAACGCCTTGGTCGTGTGCTGATCGGTCATTGGTTTCGTCCTGTCGCCTAGCCGAAGCGGCCGGTGATGTAATCCTGCGTGCGGCGATCATCGGGTGCGGTGAATATCTTGGTGGTCTCGCCGAATTCGACGAGCTCGCCGAGGTACATGAATGCCGTTAAGTCGGATACGCGCGCGGCCTGCTGCATGTTGTGGGTGACGATGACGATCGTGTAGTCGTCCTTGAGTTCGTCGATCAACTCCTCGATCCTGGCGGTGGAGATCGGGTCGAGCGCCGAGCACGGCTCGTCGAGCAGAATGACTTCGGGGCGCACCGCCACCGTGCGCGCGATGCAAAGTCGTTGCTGCTGCCCGCCGGAAAGCGAAAGCCCGTTGGCGCTCATCTTGTCCTTGACCTCATCCCACAGCGCCGCCCGTTGCAGGCAGTATTTGACGCGGTCCTCAAGCTCCGATTTCGGAAGCCTCTCGTAAAGCCTGATGCCGAAGGCGATGTTTTCGAAAATCGTCATCGGGAACGGCGTCGGCTTCTGGAACACCATGCCGACCTTGGCGCGCAGCAAATTGAGGTCCTGCGTCGGCGACAGGATGTTCTCGTCGTCGAGCATCACCTCGCCGGTGGCGCGCTGGCGCGGATAAAGGTCATACATCCGGTTGAGCACGCGCAGCAGGGTCGATTTTCCGCAGCCGGAGGGGCCGATGAAGGCCGTCACCTTGCCCCGGTAAAGCGAGACGTTGATGTTTTTGAGCGCTCGATTGTCGCCGTAGAAGAAATCCAGATTCCGTATGGAAACCTTTTCCCGCAAATCCTGGCCGCCATCGACGGCGTGGGCGACGGAAGGAACGGTCACGCTTGCTGACGCGAGGCTCATGAGGATTTTCTCTGCGACGTGATGAGACGGGCGACGATGCTGAGCGTCAGCACCGCCAGCGTTATGATCAAGGCGCCGGTCCAGGCCAGTTGCTGCCAGTCCTTGTAGGGGCTGAGCGCGAACTGGAAGATGACGATCGGCAAACTCGAAACCGGCTGATTGAAATTCGTGCTCCAGAACTGGTTATTGAGCGAAGTGAATAACAGAGGGGCGGTCTCGCCGGATATGCGCGCGACCGCCAGCAGCACGCCGGTGATCATGCCGGCGCGCGCGGCGCGATAGGCGACCCGGGTGATCATCAGCGCGCGCGGCAGACCGATCGATGCGGCGGCCTCGCGCAGCGTATCGGGCACCAGCGTGAGCATGTCTTCGGTGGTACGCACCACCACCGGAATGACGATCACGGCGAGCGCGACAGCGCCGGCCCAGCCGGAGAAATGCCCCATCTGCGCGACCATGATCTCGTAAACGAACAGGCCGACCACGATCGACGGCGCGCTCAACAGGATGTCGTTGATGAAGCGCACCACCATCGTCAGTTTGTCGTAGCGGCCGTATTCGGCCATGTAGGTGCCGGCGAGCACGCCGATCGGCGTGCCGATCAGCACCGCAAGAGTTGTCAGCACGAGGCTGCCGACGATCGGATTGAGCAGGCCGCCGGCCGAGCCCGGCGGCGGCGTCATCTGCGTGAACACCGCGAGATTGAGCCCGCTGAAGCCTTTCCAGAACAGCACCGCCAGGATCAGCACCAGCCAGCTCAGGCCGAAAATGGTGGCGGCGTAGGACAGCCCCATAGTGATGACGTTGCGCCGGCGGCGGCGCCCGTAAAGCGGCATGTTGAACGCGCTGGTGTCGATGCTCATGCGCCCACCCGCGCGTTCAGGCGCATCAGCATGATGCGCGCGACCGCCAGCACGATAAAGGTGATGACGAACAGGATGAGGCCGAGCGCGATCAGCGAGGAAGTATAAAGATCGCCGACCGCCTCGGTGAATTCGTTGGCGATGCTTGCGGAAATCGTGGTGCCGGGCGCCAAAATCGACGCCGAAATGCGGTGCGCGTTGCCAATGACGAAGGTCACCGCCATGGTCTCGCCAAGCGCGCGGCCGAGACCGAGCATGACGCCGCCGATCACGCCGACGCGCGCATAAGGCAGCACGACATAGCGCACGACTTCCCAGGTCGTGCAGCCGAGCCCGTAAGCCGCTTCCTTGAGCACCGGCGGCACCGCGTCGAACACGTCACGGGAAATCGCCGTGATGAACGGCAGCACCATGATGGCGAGGATCAGGCCCGCGGTCAGCATGCCGATACCATATGGCGGCCCCTCGAACGCGCTTGAGAGCACCGGTATCGGGCCAAAGACCGTAATGAGGAACGGCTGCACGTATTGCTGGAGGAACGGCGCGAACACGAACAGGCCCCATATGCCGTAGATAATCGACGGGATGCCCGCGAGCAGTTCGATGGCAATGCCGATCGGCCGGCGCAGCCACTTCGGACAAAGCTCGGTCAGAAATAATGCGATGAAAAGGCCGACCGGCACCGCGATCAGCATGGCGATGAAAGATGTGAGGATGGTGCCGTAGATCGGCGCGGCGGCGCCGAATTTCTCGGTCACCGGGTTCCACACTTCCGTGTAGAGAAACGAAATGCCAAACGTGCGAAGCGCCGGAATCGAACCGTGGATCAGCGAGATAATGATGCCGCCGAGAATAATGAGGACGGCGAGCGCGGCGCCGCGCGTGAGGTAGCGGAACGCGGCATCGCGCATCCGCAGGCGTTGCAGAATCTTGCGGCGGTCGAGCTGCTGCACGCCCGCGAGCGCCCCGCCCTGCAACGCAACGTCAACCACGGGTCGCCTCCCGGCGGGCTGCTGCATTAAGGCTCTCCCATGGGCTGATACGCGTCCGGGAGCGCCACTCAAGCGGCCCTAGGGCCGCAAAACAAGCCGCCTTGTGAGCGGCAGTGGAGAAGAGAAAGGGCGCCGGTTCGCGGCGTCCTTTCCCACCGTCGTTCGATCACATGGAGGCCGCGTAAACCGGCTTTCCGCTCGAATCCTTGACGTCGCTCTTCCAATAGCCCTCGACGTCCTTCACGACATTCGCAGGCATCGGAACATAGTCGAGGCTTTCGGCCATCTTGCCGCCGTTGTGATAGGCCCAATCGAAGAACTTGAGGGCTTCGGCGGTCGCCGCCGGATCGGACGGTTTCTTGTAGACGAGGATCCAGGTCGCGGCGGTCATCGGCCACGACGCGGCTCCGGGCTGGTTGGCGAGGATGACGCCATAGCCTGGCTGCGACTTCCAGTCGGCGTTGGCGGCGGCGGCCTGGAACGCCTCCGAGGTCGGCGACACGGTCTTGCCGGCCTTGTTGATCATCTTGGTATAAGTCAGCTTGTTCTGCAGCGCATAGGCATATTCGACGTAGCCGATCGAACCTTTGGTCTGACCGACATTGTTGGCGACGCCTTCGTTGCCTTTGGCGCCGATGCCGACCGGCCACTGCACCGAGGTCGAATGACCGACCTTCGTCTTCCAGTCGCCGCTCACGTCTTCAAGATAGTAGGTGAAGTTGAAGGTCGTACCCGATCCGTCCGAGCGATGCACGACCGCGATCGCTTCATGCGGCAGCTTGGCATTCGGGTTGAGCTTCTTGAGCGCGGCGTCATCCCACATCTTGATGTCGCCGAGGAAAAGCTTGGCCAGCGTCGGACCGTCGATGGTGAGTTCGCCCGGCTTGATGCCGGGGATGTTCACGACCGGCACGATGCCGCCCATGACCATCGGGAATTGCGCGAGGCCGATCGAGTCAAGGTCCTTGCCCGGAAGCGGCGCGTCGGACGCGCCGAAGGTGACGGTCTTGGCCTTGATCTGCTTGATGCCGCCGCCGGAACCGATCGACTGATAGTTCAGTCCGTTATTGGTCAGTTTTTTGTAGGCGTCGGCCCATTTGGCATAAATCGGATAGGGGAAGGTGGCGCCGGCGCCGGAAATGTCGGCGGCTTGCGCGGGAACGATGGCGGCGACGGCGAGGATGCCGGCGGCTGCCAGAATTGTGGACCTTGTCGTCCAATGTTTCACGGGATCTCTCCATGTTTGCGGCCGAAGGCGACCGCGGGCGAACAGCCCTGGGGAAAGGGCGGCCGCTGTTGTTAGAACGCACTCCACGACTGAGCTTCGGAGGCCATTTTTTCGTTGCTTGAAGTCGGCAGCTTCCGAAGTCGGTGCCAGCCATAGGCGTCGCATGTCACCGTTCTATAAAGGTTGGGTGACAGTCACATGACAGCGTAAGCCAATGATTTTTATGGAATTTCCGTATTCGTCGCAGAATCGCCGGTGGGCAGCGGCAAATGCATCGTGAAGGCTGCGCCCTCACC
>DATATS010000087.1:0-5000 GCA_036268675.1 Pseudolabrys sp. | reverse complement strand
TTTCCCTGTTGATTGACGCGGCGTTTACTGAGTTGGCGGTGCGCACGCTGCACTCGCTTTACGGCCTCGACAAAGCGACGCCATAATCGGCAGGCAAAAGAGCGGTCGAATCTACCCCGCGCTGCGCTGCACAATATTCTGCGCAATCCTGCAACATTCCGCGCCGTCATACGCATGTCTCTGGCTTGCCTTTGTCTCTGGCTTGCGGTTTGCATACGGCATTCGATATAGCTTGAGGATAGTCGTTGCGGGGCCGGGTCCCCGGCGAATTCCTCTTTGAAACGAGACCGGCGCGCCACGGGCCACGTACCGGTCAAAGCACTGCCCGAGGGACCTCTCGCCATGCGCGGCGCGCTTGGCGGTCCGCGCGTGCTGCTGCGCCGACTTCGCGAAGTGATGGCGGAGCCGGTCAGCGCGCAGGATCGCCTGGACAAGATTGTGGTGCTGATCGCCGCCAACATGGTGGCGGAGGTTTGCTCTGTCTACGTCTTGCGCGTGGACGGAACGCTTGAGCTATACGCCACCGAAGGCCTGAAGCGCGAAGCCGTCCATAACACCGTGATGAAATCCGACGAAGGCCTGGTGGGCCTCGTTGCCAGCGAAGCCAAGCCGATCAACCTGTCGGACGCGCAAGCCCACCCCGCCTACTCGTTCCGGCCCGAAACCGGCGAAGAAATCTATCATTCCTTCCTCGGCGTGCCGGTGCTGCGCGCCGGCAATACGCTCGGCGTGCTGGTGGTGCAGAACCGGGCGCGGCGCACCTATACCGAGGAGGAAGAAGAAGCGCTGCAGACGACCTCGATGGTGCTCGCCGAGATGATCGCGTCCGGCGAATTGTCGGCGCTCGCGCGCCCCGGCGCCGAGCCCGCCGCCCGCCATGCCATCCATCTCGAAGGCACTTCGCTGTCCGACGGCGTCGCGCTCGGCCACGTGGTGCTGCACGAACCGCGCGTTGTCATCACCGCCGTCATCGCCGACGACGTGCCGAAGGAATTGAAGCGCCTTGACGCGGCGATCGGCACGCTGCGCGCGGACCTCGATCGTCTGGTCGAGCACCGCGACGTTGCCGACGGCGGCGAGCACCGCGACGTGCTCGAAGCCTATCGCATGTTCTCCTACGACCAGGGCTGGCTGCACAAAATACGCGAAGCAGTGACAACGGGCTTGACCGCCGAAGCCGGCGTCGAACGCGTGCAGTCCGACACCCGCGCCCGCATGCTGCGCATCTCCGACCCCTATTTGCGCGACCGTCTGCACGACCTCGACGATCTGGCCAACCGGCTGATGCGCGTGCTGATGGGGCAGGATCACGCGCCATCGAAGGAGCGTCTGCCGGAAAACGCCATCGTGGTCGCGCGTTCCATGGGTCCGGCGGCGCTGCTCGATTATGACCGCAAAAGGCTGCGCGGCCTGGTGCTCGAGGAAGGCGGTCCCACGTCGCACGTCTCGATCGTCGCGCGCGCGCTCGGCATTCCCTCCGTCGGCGAGATTGCCAATGCCACGGGCCTCGTCGAATCGGGCGATGCCATCATTGTGGACGGCTCGACTGGCGACGTGCATATGCGGCCGCCGCAGGATATCGAAGCGGCCTATGGCGAGCGGGTGAAGCTGCGTGCGCGACGGCAAGCGCAATACCGTGCGCTGCGCGACAAGCCTTGCGTCACAAAGGACGGCCAAAAGGTCGCGCTGATGATCAACGCCGGCCTCACCATCGACCTGCCGCATCTTGACGAAACGGGCGCCGCCGGGATCGGGCTTTTTCGCACGGAACTTCAATTCATGGTCGCCGACACGCTGCCGCGGGTCGGCGAGCAGCTTGCGCTCTATCGCACGGTCCTCGATGCCGCCGGCAAGCGGCCGGTGACCTTCCGCACTCTCGACATCGGCGGCGACAAGGTGCTGCCTTACATGCGTAATGTCGAGGAGGAGAACCCTGCGCTCGGCTGGCGCGCGATCCGGCTTGGCCTCGATCGGCCCGGTCTCTTACGCAGTCAAGTGCGCGCGCTGCTGCGCGCGGCCGGTGGGCGTGAATTGAAACTGATGTTTCCGATGATCGCCACGGTGGAGGAATTCGACAAGGCCAAGACTTTGGTCGAGGCAGAGCTGACCCATTTGAGGCGTCACGGCCATGCGCTGCCCGAGCGAGCCGATATCGGCACCATGGTGGAGGTGCCCTCGCTGCTGTTCCAGCTCGATGAGCTGCTCGAACGTGTCGATTTCCTCTCGGTCGGCTCAAACGACCTGATGCAGTTCCTTTACGCTGCCGACCGCGGCAACATGCGCGTGTCCGAACGTTTCGATCCGTTATCGGCGCCGGTGCTGCGCGCGCTCAAGGACATCGCCGACAAGGCAAGGAAACACGGCAAGCCCGTGGCGCTGTGCGGCGAACTCGCCTCGCAGCCGATCGGCGCCCTGGCGTTGGCAATTGTCGGCTATCGCGCCTTGTCGCTGTCGCCCTCGGCGGTCGGTCCGATCAAGGCGCTGCTGCTCGATCTCGACTGCAAAAAAGGCGAGGCCGCGATCCTGCCGGCGCTGGCGCAGCCGGTGGGCAGCGTATCCATCCGCCACACGCTCGAAGGTTTCGCGGCGGCCGAGGGCTTGCAACTTTGATCGCGCTGCCGCAGCACCGCCTCGACGCCTTGCTCGCCCGCCATTCGCTGGTGGAGAGCGAGCTGGCGAC
Organism: Pseudolabrys sp.; assembly: GCA_036268675.1. Taxonomy (GTDB): domain Bacteria; phylum Pseudomonadota; class Alphaproteobacteria; order Rhizobiales; family Xanthobacteraceae; genus Pseudolabrys. Next base: position 2,320 of record DATATS010000087.1, on the reverse strand, counting down.
CAATTTAAGTCGCGACGACTACGTCAAGCTGTCGCGCGAATTCTCCGAGCTCGGTCCCGTGATCGAGGCGATCAAGGCTTATCGTGCGGTCGCCGGGGAGATCGCCGATCTCGACGCGCTCGCCGCCGATACCGCCAGCGATCCGGAAATGCGCCGCATGGCGGAAGGCGAGAAGCCGGCGTTGCTCGCCCGCAGGGAAAAGCTCGAACACCAGATCCAGCTCGCGCTCATTCCGAAGGATGCGATGGACGACCATGACGCCATCCTCGAAATCCGCGCCGGCACCGGCGGCGACGAGGCTGCGCTATTTGCCGGCGACCTGTTCCGCATGTACGAGCGCTATGCCGCCACGCAAGGCTGGAAAACGGACATCGTCTCCATGAGCGAGGGCAGCAAAGGCGGCTTCAAGGAAATCGTCGCAGAGGTCCACGGCCGCGGCGTATTTGCCAAGCTCAAATTCGAATCGGGCGTGCATCGCGTGCAACGCGTACCGGATACCGAAGCATCCGGCCGCATTCACACCTCGGCCGCGACCGTCGCGGTGCTGCCCGAGGTGGAGGATGTCGATATCGACATCAAGGACAGCGACCTCAAGATCGACACCATGCGCGCGCAGGGCGCCGGCGGCCAACACGTCAACAAGACAGAATCCGCGATCCGCGTGACGCATATCCCGAGCGGGATCATCGTCTTTGTGCAGGAGGAGCGCTCGCAGCACAAGAACAAGACCAAGGCGATGGCCTATCTGCGCAGCAAGCTCTACGACGCCGAGCGCAGCAAGCTCGACGCCGCGCGCGCCGCCGACCGGCGCGGGCAGATCGGCTCCGGCGATCGGTCCGAGCGAATCCGCACCTATAATTTTCCGCAAGGCCGCGTCACCGACCACCGCATCAATCTGACCTTGCACAAGCTGCCGCAAGTGATGGAAGGCAACGCACTCGACGAAGTGATCGACGCGCTGGTGACGCAGCACCAGGCCGAACTGCTGGCGGCCGAAGGCGCGACGTGAAGTTCGTTTCGGGGCTGAAGGCGGGGGCGACCCTATCCGAAGCGCTTCGCGTGAGCGCGCAGGAATTCAAGGCCGCCGGCATCGAGGCTCCCGACGCCGATGCACGCGCGCTTCTCGGCCACGCCTTACGGCTTTCGCGCGCGCAACTGATGTCGCAGTCGGAGCGCATGTTCGACGAGCGCGAGCTCCACGCGGTATCGGCGCTGGTCGCGCGGCGGCTCAAGCGTGAGCCGGTGGCGCGCATCCTCGGCGTCAAGGAATTCTGGAGCCTGCCGCTTGCCGTGACCGCGGACGTGCTGGTGCCCCGGCCGGACACCGAAACCGTGGTCGAGGCTGCGCTCGACGCCGTGACGCGCGACGGCTCGCACGCCGAGAAGCTGGGCGTGCTCGACATCGGCACCGGCTCGGGCGCCCTCCTCCTGGCGCTGCTGAGCGAATTGCCCAACGCTGTTGGTGTCGGAACGGACATCAGCGCGGCCGCGCTTGTCGTTGCCCGCGGCAATGCCGAACGCAACGGCCTCGCCGGACGCTGCACATTCGTTGCATGCCACATCGCGGCCGGCATCGACGGCCCCTTCGATCTCGTCGTCGCGAACCCGCCTTACGTAACGAGCGGCGAAATCGCGACGTTGGAGCCGGACGTGCGCGATTACGACCCTGCGGTCGCGCTCGACGGTGGAACCGATGGGCTTGATTTTTACCGCGCCATCGCCGGCGAGGCCTCGCGCCTGTTGACGCCCGGCGGCCGGCTCGTCGTGGAGCTTGGAATTGCCCAGGATGCCCCCGTCGGCGCGCTGTTTACCAAAGCCGGCTTGTCGGTAGGCGCCGTGCGCAGCGATCTGGCCGGAATCCCGCGCGCACTCAGCGCAAGCATCGCGCCATGAGGCAAGTGCATCGCGGCCCGCCGAAAAGCGCAGACCTCGATTGCGGGCGAAAAAACCGCTTGGAATGTGCCACGGAAACGACTAGCTTCCGGGCAACGGAATCGACCCGTGACGAATTGCATCGCCGAGAACCCCTGAGCAGAGGCTCTGTGCGGCGGCGACGCGAGGCAGATGACGAGCAGCCATCTAAACGACGGCAAACGAAATCGCCAGATACGGGTCCGGATGCTTCACCGGTTGGGCGCATCAAACTTTTAAAGATTGACGATGCGCGTAACGAAAGAATGGCAACGCTGCGGTGAGACCGCGGCCAAGGGGTTGCTGCGGCCATTGCGATAGATCGCAAACGAACCGGGACATTGGCGCATGACTCAAGGCGCGGGCAAAAGCCGCGCGATGAACTTCATGTTCGCATTGGATTGAACTG
>DATATS010000086.1:0-17325 GCA_036268675.1 Pseudolabrys sp. | reverse complement strand
AACGTCGCGTACGGCTTGATCGAGACCCTTGGCGTCCCACTGCTCCGGATAGGCATTGACCGGAATATGCTTGGCGACCAGATCCTCGATCACCGAATGGCGCATGCCGGCGACGGTATCGTCGACCGCCTCATCGCGCATGAGGTCGAGCCGCTCCTGAAAGATCACCGTGCGCTGGTCGTTCATCACGTTGTCGAACTTGAGCAGGTTCTTGCGGATGTCGAAGTTGCGCGCCTCGACTTTCTGCTGCGCCTTCTCCAGCGCTTTATTGATCCAGGGATGAACGATCGCCTCGTTTTCCTTCAGGCCCAGCTTTTGCAGCATGCCGTCGAGCTTGTCGGAACCGAAGATGCGCATGAGATCGTCTTCGAGCGACAGAAAGAACTTGGAGTGGCCCGGGTCGCCCTGGCGGCCGGAGCGGCCGCGCAACTGATTGTCGATGCGCCGGCTCTCGTGCCGCTCGGTGCCGAGCACGAAGAGCCCGCCGGCCTTGAGCGCTATTTCCTTCAGCCCGGCCACCTGCCTGCGGATTTCGTGGGCGCGCGGATCCTTGTCGCGCTTGGCCCAATCGTCAATGTCGGTGATTTCCTGACGGATGCGCATGTCGGCATTGCCGCCGAGCTGAATGTCGGTGCCGCGGCCGGCCATGTTGGTGGCGATGGTGATGGCGCCGGGCACGCCGGCTTGCGCGATGATCTGCGCCTCCTGCTCGTGGTAGCGGGCATTAAGGATGGCAAAAACCTTGGCCTTTTCTGAATTTTCGCCCGAGTAAAGCGCGGCAAAGGCGTTGGAATCGGAAAAGTCATGCGCCTCCCAGCCGGCCTCGCGCAACATTTCGGCAAGCTGTTCGGATTTTTCGATCGAGGTCGTGCCAACCAGCACCGGCTGGCCGCGCTGTTTGCAGTCTTCGATCAGCGCGATGATGGAGCGGTATTTTTCCTTGTTGGTGCGATACACCTCGTCGTCATCGTCGATGCGCACCAACGGCATGTTGGTCGGCACTTCGAGCACTTCGAGGTTGTAGATGTCCATGAACTCCTCGGCCTCGGTCAGCGCCGTGCCGGTCATGCCCGCGAGCTTTTCGTACATGCGGAAATAGTTCTGGAATGTGATCGAGGCGAGCGTCTGGTTTTCCGGCTGGATCGGCTGGTGCTCTTTTGCTTCGAGCGCCTGGTGCAGGCCTTCCGAATAGCGCCGGCCCGGCATCATGCGGCCGGTGAACTCGTCGATGATGACGACCTCGCCGTTGCGCACGATGTAATCCTTGTCGCGCTGGAACAGCTTGTGGGCGCGCAGCGCCTGATTGACGTGGTGGACGACCGAGACGTTCTCGACGTCGTAGAGCGATTGGCCCTTGAGCTGGTCGGCCGCGCGCAAGCGCTGCTCGAGCTTCTCCATGCCGGCCTCGGTGAGGGCAACGGTGCGCTGCTTCTCGTCGACCTCGTAATCGGCCGGGTCGAGCGCGGGAATATAGCTGTCGATGGTGTTGTAGAATTCGCTTCGATCGTCGAGCGGGCCGGAAATGATCAGCGGCGTGCGCGCCTCATCGATCAGGATGGAGTCGACTTCGTCGACGATGGCGAAGACGTGCCCGCGCTGGACCATGTCCTCCAGACGGTATTTCATGTTGTCGCGCAAATAGTCGAAGCCGAGTTCGTTATTGGTGCCGTAGGTGACGTCACAGTCGTAGGCCTTCTTGCGTTCCTCGTCGTCGAGCCCGTGCACGATATTGCCGACGGTCAAGCCCAGGAAGCCGTAGATCTGGCCCATCCACTCGGCGTCGCGTTTGGCGAGATAGTCGTTGACCGTGACGACATGCACGCCGCGCGCGGACAGCGCATTGAGATAGACCGCAAGCGTGGCAACCAGCGTCTTGCCTTCGCCGGTCTTCATTTCCGCAATGCGGCCCTCATGGAGGATCATGCCGCCGATCAATTGCACGTCGAAATGGCGCTGGCCGAGCGTGCGCTTGGCGGCTTCGCGGCACGTCGCGAAGGCCGGAACCAGAATGTCGTCGAGCGAAGCGCCAGCCGCGACCTGCTTCTTGAATTCCTCGGTGCGCGCCCGCAACGCATCGTCGCTGAGCGCCTCCAGCTCCTTTTCCAGAGCGTTGATCTCGTCCACCCGCGACAGATAGCTGCGGATCCGCCGTTCATTGGCGGAGCCGAACAGCTTGCGGGCAACGGCGCCGATCATCGGTGAATTCCTATCTGATGCCGGGTGCTTCTACCATGCCGCGGCGCCCGGAATGAGCGTCCGGAGCTCCGGAAATGCGGCACTTTTCGGGCAAATTCGACGCGCAACGCGAGCGCAAGCGAGAGATAGGAGTGGCCCGGAATATTGTCAATTGGCCGCTTGCAATGGGCTTAACCGCACGCCGGTCACGGGCTCGTTGGCGCCCGCGCGGCGCTCGACCATTGCAAAGCCGAGGGTGTTGGGCGACAAGTCCGCCAACAACCGCCCGCCCAACGGGCTTTCCCGCTTTCAAGGACAGAGTCATGACGACTGCACTTTTCGCCGGCATCCCGGCCGCGGCGCGCCGAGCCGCTTATCGCGCGACCTGTTTCGCCGCCATTTCGGCTTTGCTCGTTGTTTCGGCCGCGCCGCTTTACGCGCAAGACAAGGACCCGGTGATCGCCAAGGTCAACGGCACCGACATCCACCAGAGCGACCTCGCGGTCGCCGAGGAAGAGGCCGGACAGCTTCCGCCGATGTCGCCGAACGCCAAGAAAGATTATCTGGTCCAATTCATGTCCGACATGATCCTGGTGTCGAAGGCTGCCGAGGCCAAGAAGATCGGCGACAGCGCGGACTTCAAGCGCAAGCTCGATTTTGCGCGCAATAAATTACTGATGGAAGCGCTGCTGCAATCGACCGCCAAGGCGGCGATGACCGACGCGGCCATGCACAAGGTCTATGATGACGCCGTCAAGACGATGACGCATGAGGAAGAGGTTCACGCTCGCCACATCCTGATCCGCGTGCCCGCCGGCGACGAGAAGGCGAGCAAGGCGGCCGAGGATAAGATCAAGGCGGTGATCGTGCGGCTGAAGAAGGGCGAGGACTTCGCCAAGGTCGCGTCCGAAATCACCGAAGACCCTTCGGGCAAGGCCAATGGCGGCGATCTCGGTTTCTTCACCAAGGAACAGATGGTGCCGGAATTCGCCAACGTCGCGTTCAAGCTGAACAAGGGTGAGATTTCAGGCCCGGTGAAGACGCAATTCGGCTGGCACGTCATCAAGGTCGAGGATAAGCGCCAAAAGCCGGTGCCGACGTTCGAACAGGTCAAGCCGCAGATCGAGCAATACGTGACCCGCAAGGCGCAGGCCGATCTGGTGACCTCGCTGCGCGCCAGCGCCAAGATCGAGAAGATGTATCAGACGGAAGCGCCGGCCAAGCCCGACGCACCGGCGAAAAAGTAGTCTCCACAACCGCTCATTTCCGCGTACGCAGGAATCCGGGAATGATGCTTGGCTGGGTCCCCGCTTGCGCGGGTACGAACGGAGTTAGGTGACCTATTCATGTCGGCTGCCGTTTCCCCCCTCGCCCCCAAGAATGTCCCCGACATGGCGGCAGTTTCCGGCGTGCGCATGGCCACCGCGCAAGCGGGCATCCGCTATGCCGGCCGGACTGACGTTCTGCTCGCGCTGTTTGATGCCGGTACGACCGTTGCCGGCGTATTCACCAAGTCGAAATGTCCGTCCGCACCGGTTGAATGGTGCCGCGCGCATTTAAAGACAGGCAAAGCGCGCGCGCTGGTGGTCAATTCCGGCAACGCCAATGCCTTCACCGGCAGGAGCGGCCGCGCTGCGACCAGGCTGACCGCCGAGATCGCGGCCAAGGCCGCCGATTGCAAGGCGACGGACATTTTCCTCGCCTCCACCGGCGTCATCGGCGAACCGCTCGATGCTCGCAAGTTCGCGCCGGTGATGAGCGGCCTTGCCGCGCGCGCCCGGGGTGATGACTTCCTCAGCGCCGCGCAGGCGATCATGACCACCGATACTTTTCCCAAGGTCGCAACCGCACGCGTCAAAATCGGCAAGGCGACGGTCACCATCAACGGCATCGCCAAGGGCGCCGGCATGATCGCGCCGGACATGGCGACGATGCTCGCCTTCGTCTTTACCGACGCCGCAATTGCCGCGCCCGCATTGCAGGCGATGCTCAAGGAAAGCGTCACCGACACCTTCAACGCCGTGACGGTGGATGGCGACACCTCGACGTCCGACACGCTGATGCTGTTTGCCACCGGCAAGGCTGCGGGTTGCCCGCGCATCGCGCGCGCGGGCGATCCGCGGCTGAAAGCGTTCAAGCAAGCGTTGTTCGACGTGCTGGCAAATCTGTCCGAGCAGATCGCGCGCGACGGCGAAGGCGCGCGCAAGCTCGTGGAGATCGTGGTGGAAGGCGCGGTCTCGAAGGTGTCCGCGCGGCGCATCGCGCTCTCGATCGCCAATTCGCCGTTGGTCAAGACCGCGATCGCGGGCGAGGACGCCAATTGGGGCCGCGTGGTGATGGCGGTGGGCAAGGCTGGTGAGCCGGCCGACCGCGACAAGCTTTCGATCTGGTTCGGCGGCATCCGGGTCGCGCACAAAGGCGCGCGCGATTCCGGCTACGATGAGGCCAAGGTCAGCGCGGCAATGAAGCGGCCGGAAATCAGCCTGAAAGTCGCGCTCGGCCTCGGCAAAGGCCGCGACCGCGTGCTCACTTGCGACCTCACCAAGGAATACATCGCCATCAACGGCGATTACCGCTCTTAAATAATCGTTTACCGTTCGGGCAAGAGCGCCCGCTGTCGCGATGGCTTTGAAGGGGCCTTAACCAAGGCCGCACTAGCGTCGAGGTGAAGGGCCGTGAGCGCCAAACTCGTCCTTGTTGTCGCCTGCGCCCTCGTCGATGCCGACGGCCGCGTGCTTCTCGCGCAGCGGCCGGCGGGCAAGACGATGGCAGGGCTTTGGGAGTTTCCCGGCGGCAAGATCGAGGATGGCGAACGGCCCGAACAAAGCCTGATACGAGAGCTCAACGAGGAACTGGGAATCGCCGTCAGCGAAGACTGTCTGGCGCCGCTTGCTTTCGCCAGCCACAGCTACTCCGACTTTCATCTCCTGATGCCGCTTTATGTCTGCCGGCGCTGGGGAGGGACGGTCACCGCCCGGGAAGCCCAGCAACTCGCCTGGGTGAGGCCGAACCGGCTGCGGGATTACGAGATGCCGCCGGCGGACGAACCGCTGGTGGCACACCTGATGGCGCTGCTTTAGCTCTCGCTCGAAGAACCGTACGAACAGGATCGACCATGCCCAGCGTAATCGCCTGTTGCCACTCTCCGCGCTTCACGCCCGATGAAAGCGGCGCGACGTCAATCGAATACGCGCTGATCGCCTGCGGCATCAGCATCGCCATCATTTCCGCGGTCACCACCGTCGGCTCCACCATGATGAACATCTACTACGACAAGCTTCTCAACCTGTTCTGACGATTTAAGTCTCCGCTCCACCGCCAGGCTTTTCCCCCGTCGATATTTCCTGCGACCCGAGTGCGTCGGCGAGCCGTTGCGTTGCCGAGCCGGGCTTGAGCGGTTTCTGCTGGCTTTCATGCGGCGCCCAGCCCGATAACCAGACGATCTCGAACGTCGCGCGCAGCCGGCCGTCGGCGTCGGCGAAACGCGCGGCATAGATATCCGCCATCCGTTGCAACGTTGCGCGCCTGAGCGGGACGCGGCGGCGCTGGCTGAGCACATTGGTCGCCCCCATGCGGCGCAGATCGCGCGTCAGGGCGAACAGCGTCTTGTAGCGCACCGTCAGCCGGTCTGAATCCACCACCGGCAGCGCAAAGCCCGCGCGTTGCAAGAGCGCGCCCAATTCGCGCACGTCGGCGAATGGGGCAACGCGCGGCGAGACGCCGCCCTCGATTTCGCTTTCGGCTTGCGCGAAAGCCTCGCGCAATTCGCCGAGCGTACCGCCGCCGATCAATGCCGCGAGCAACAGGCCGTCCGGCTTGAGCGCGCGGCGAATCTGGATCAGCGTGCCTGGCAGGTCATTCACAAATTGCAGCGCCAGGCCTGAGACCACCAGATCGAGCGAACCGTCGGCGAACGGCAAGGCTTCTTCATCGGCGGCAATCTGCAAGGGCGCGACGTCGTTCGGCGCCGGTTCGGCCCCAATGATGACGCCGACCTTGCCGCTTGCCGCAAGCACGCGGCGGATGGCGCCGGTCGGCGTGCCGAGATCGGCGGCGCGATCGAAATGGCGCAGCACCGCGGATAGCCGCTCGCCCAGTTCGTCGGCGACCCGGTCGAGCAGAAAGGTCTCCGCCCCCAGCGCACGGGCGCGGCGCTGGCGAGAGCGCAACAGCTTGCGATCGAAGATGGTCGGACCTGCGGACATCTGGTACATTTGCAGCATGAACGAGCTTGTTTCGGCAAGCCAGCGCGAGGCGCCATCGGCTTTTGCGCATATCCGCGGCGGACTGCGCGCGGCATTTCGTTTTGCGCTCGACGTGGCGCTGCCGCCGCTCTGTCCCTCCTGCCGCGCGCCGCTGGGCGGCGGCGCCGGCCTGTGCGCGGACTGCTGGTCGAAGCTCTCCTTGATCGAGCCGCCTTATTGCGCCCGGCTCGGCATTCCATTCACCTATGATCCCGGCCCGGGCCTGCTGTCGATGGAAGCGATCGCCAACCCGCCGGCCTATGACCGGGCGCGCGCCGCGGTACGCTATGACGAGGTGGCCCGCGCGCTGGTGCTGGGCTTCAAATATGGCGACCGCCTCGATCTCGCGCCGATGCTGGGACACTGGATGGCGCGCGCCGGCCGTGAATTATTACAGGACGCCGACGCCCTGCTGCCGGTGCCATTGCATTGGCGCAGATTGTGGGCGCGGCGCTTCAATCAATCGGCTGCGCTGGCGCGGACGATTTCGGACATCTGCGATGTGCCGGTCTTGGACGGCACGCTCAAGCGCGTGCGCGCGACGCCACAACAGGTGGGCCTGTCCAAGGCCAAGCGGGCCGACAATGTGCAGGGCGCCTTCCGCGTACCGGCCGAGCGCAAAGCCGACGTGGCCGGCCGGCGCGTGGTGCTGATCGACGACGTGCTCACCTCGGGTGCCACCGTGGATACCTGCGCGCGCGCGCTTTTGCGGGCGGGCGCTAGGCATGTGGATGTGCTGGTCTTTGCCCGGGTTGTCGCGCCCGCGCGCACTCCCATATAAAGTGTTGCGACGGAGCCCAGACACACCAGCCATGCCACCGGTCGAAATCTACACCACGCGCTATTGCCCTTATTGCCACACAGCCAAGGCGCTGCTGGCGCGCAAAGGCGTGGCCTTTACCGAGATCAATCTCTCCAATGCAATGGACCGGCGCGACGAAATGATCGAACGCGCGGGCGGCATGATGACCGTACCGCAGATTTTCATCGGCTCAACGCATGTCGGCGGCTCCGACGAACTGCACGCGCTCGAACGCGCCGGCAAACTCGACGTGCTGTTGGCAGGCGAAGGAAAAGTCGCATGAGCGCGAGCTTCAAGGCCGCCATGATCCAGATGCGCACGGGTCTTGAACCCGCCGCCAATGTGGACGCCGTCGTGCGCATGATCGGCGAAGCGAAGTCCGCGGGCGCCGACTACATCCTCACGCCCGAGATGACCAACATCATGGAGGTCAAACGCGACCGGCTGCTCGCCACGATTGTCGAAGAGCACGCCGACATTTCGCTCGCCACCTTCCGCGAACTGGCGCGCAAGCTTGGCATCACCATTCATGTCGGCTCGCTGGCGATCAAGCTTTCGGCGGACAAGGCCGCCAATCGCGGCTTTCTGATCGATCCGCGCGGCGAAATCGTTGCGCGCTACGACAAAATCCACATGTTCGACGTCGATCTCGGCAATGGTGAAAGCTACCGCGAGTCGCGCACCTACCGGCCGGGCGAACAGGCAGTGCTGTCCGATCTGCCCTGGGGCCGGCTCGGCCTCACCGTGTGCTACGACCTGCGCTTTCCCGCGCTCTATCGCGCGCTGGCGGAAGCCGGCGCCACCATGCTGGCGATCCCTTCGGCCTTCACCAAACAAACCGGCGAGGCGCATTGGCACGTGCTGATGCGCGCGCGCGCCATCGAGAACGGCTGCTTTGTGTTTGCCGCAGCCCAAGGCGGCAAGCACGAGAATGGGCGCGAGACGTTCGGCCATTCGCTGATCGTCGACCCGTGGGGCCGCGTTCTGGCGGAAGGCGGCATCGAGCCCGGCGTGGTGATGGCCGAGATCGATATGGCCGAAGTCGCGAAAGCACGTTCGCGCATCCCCTCGCTGCAACACGGCCGGCGCTTTGAGATTGTCGAGCCGATGGCCGAGCCGGCACATCTGCACATGGTGCGGGGGGCCGAATGATCCGCTACGCGCTTGTCTGCGACGGCGGACACACATTCGAAAGCTGGTTTGTGGACTCTGGCGCCTTCGATAAGCAGGCCAAGCGCAAGCTGGTGAACTGTCCGCATTGCGGCTCGGCCAAGGTCGAGAAGGCGATCATGGCGCCAAGCCTGGCGGGCAAGCGCGAGCCGCAACCGGAACAGTCCGCGGCACCATCGTCACCACCTGCGCCCGGAACATCGCCGGTCGCCATGATCTCGCCACAGGAGCGCGAGATCCGCGCCAAGCTCAAGGAACTGCGCGACCATCTCACCAGGAATGCCGATCATGTCGGCGCTAAATTTCCCGAGGAAGCGCGCAAGATGCATTACGGCGAGATCGAGCACCGCTCGATCTATGGCGAAGCTTCGCCGCAGGACGCCAAGGATCTCGCCGAGGAAGGCATCGAATTTCACCCGCTGCCGATTTTGCCGGACGAGCGGAATTAATACGCCCACACCAGCAGCGCGACGCCGATCACCACCAGCACGATGCCGAAGCCTTCTCGCTTCGTCGTCGGCTGCTTGAACACGAAGCGCGTCACGCCTTGCGCGAACAGCACCTCGACCAGCGCCAGCGTGCGCACGCTGGCGGCTGTCGCAATCGCAAAGGCGAGAAACCAGAATTCCGACGCGAACGCGCCCATGAAGCCGGCAAACAGCGACGGCTTCCAGGCCTTGGCGATCGCGCGCAAGACGCCCGGATCGCGCAGCGCGAGATAGGCCGATAGCAGCACCGCCTGGATCAGCAAGCCGACCGCCAGAGTGAAGGTCGCAGCCATGACAAAATGCGGCAGTTGCAGCGACAGGATGGCGCCGCGATAGCCGATCGCCGACAAGGCAAACAGTGATCCCGACAGGATGCCGATGACGGTAGAGCGCTTCGTGCCGACGCTGCCGGAGCCGGGCTTGAGCGAGATCACGATGACGCCGGCGGTGGCGACCAGGATCGCAACGGCGGACAGAAACGTGATTCGGTCGCCGAGGAATATCAGGCCGAACAGTGCGACCTGCACAGGTTCAGTCTTGATATAGGCGTAAGCGACCACGAACGAGCGTTCGCCCATGACCGACAACATCGTCGCGGTGGCGCCGATCTGGGTGAACGCGCCGGCAACCACCCAGGCCCAGAAGATCGATGGCGGATGCGGCAGGCTGTAACCGGCAAAAAACATGACGCCGGGAAGAAAGACAAAAAGCGCAAACGGGAAGCCAAAGAGAAAGCGCACATGCGTGGCGCCGACTGTACCCAGCGTCGCGGTCAACTCGCGCTGCATGGCATTGCGCGCGGTCTGCGCGGCGGCGGCAATCAGCGTGAAAACAGCCCAGAGCATGTCATGCCTCTAACAACGTCATGCCCGGCACACGGGTCCGGCCTCCGGCCGGCCCGAGCACAAGCCTTGTGCCGGGCATCCACGCCTTTTTCTTATCTACAAAGGCGCGAATAGTCACCACAAGCCCGGCAATGACGGGGCTGTTATCCGCCGCTAACCGCGCTCCGCCACCAGCATGTAATTGACGTCCATGTCGGACGACAACTGCCAGCGGTCGGCGAAGGGATTGAAGACCACGCCGCGCTCGCCGATCACGCGCAGGCCGCCGTGCTCGAAGGCGGTCTCCAGCTCGTGCGGGGTGACGAACTTGTCCCATTGGTGGGTGCCGCGCGGCAGCCAGCGCAAGACGTATTCCGCGCCGACAATGGCGAGCGCAAAGCTCTTGAACGTGCGGTTGAGCGTCGCCGCAAACATCAACCCGCCCGGCTTGACCATCGTGGTGCAAGTCGCGACGAAGGCGTCCACGTCGGCGACGTGCTCGACCACTTCCATCGCCAGCACCACGTCGAAGCGCTCGCCCGCATCGGCCAGGGCTTCGGCGGTGGTGGCGCGGTAGTCGATGGCGAGCCCGCTTTGCTCCGCATGCGCCTGCGCCGCCGCGATATTTTCCTGCGACGGATCGGCGCCGACCATGACGGCTCCCAGCCGGGCCAGCGGCTCCGACAGAATGCCGCCACCGCAGCCGATGTCGAGCATGCGCAGGCCCTTGAGGCTGCCGAGTTTTTTCGGGTCACGGCCGAAACGCTCGGCCGCCTTGTCGCGGATATACGCAAGCCGCACCGGATTGAACTTGTGCAGTGCCGCCATCGGCCCGCGCGGCGACCACCAGTCGGCGGCTAACGCCGAGAAGCGTTCGACCTCCGTTTCGACGACGGATGATTTCGCCTGTTTTGCCATCAGCGCGCCGTCACATGATTGCGGAACTCAAGCGGCGCCCCGATGCCACGCAAAGGCTCGATGCCAACTCCGGTCCCGCGGATCGTGATATCGCCGTAATCGAGCAAACGTCCGAGCACCGATTGATCGACATCGACGCTTTCGACCTTATCCATGTTCAATTCGACGGTGTGTCGCTTGATGAAGCCGCGCTTGTATACGATGCGCCGGTCGGTCACGTCGACCTCCGTGGTCCAGCGCCGAAACCAGGCTCGGAAAAGTGAGCCGCAGGCGACAATCGCGAGCACCGCCGCAAGCATGACGAGCGGCGGGACCGCGGCACTGGCGATGAGCGCGGCAATGGCGAGCGCCAGCATCAGCATCGCCGGAAGATAGACAACCCAGTGCAGCGTGCCGGCAAAGAGCACGGTCTCGCCCGGTTGAAGAATTTCATCGATATAGCGCATCGCCTTAACCCAGAATACGGCCGATCCTGCCGTAAAGTTGCAGTCCGCAGACACCGCCGGTATGTATACGCGCCTTTTGCGGCCTGCGCTTCATGGCCGCTTGTTAGCGCCTTTTCGCGCGTCCGGAAATGTCAGGTTCGATAAAGTTATGGCTCGGCTGGTGATGAAATTCGGCGGAACGTCGGTCGCCGATCTCGACCGCATCCGCGTGGTTGCGCGCCACGTCAAGCGCGAGGTCGCGGCCGGCCATGACGTGGCGGTCGTGGTCTCGGCCATGGCGGGCGTCACCAATCAGCTGGTCGCATGGTGCCGGCAGGCGGCCATCCTGCACGACGCGCGCGAATACGACGCCGTGGTTTCGACCGGCGAGGAAGTGACTGCCGGCCTGCTTGCCATCGTGCTCGAGGGCATGGACGTCAACGCCCGCTCATGGCGCGGCTGGCAATTGCCGATCCTGACCGACAACGCGCATGGCGCGGCACGCATCCTGGACGTGAACGGCGCCGAACTCATCAAGCGTTTCAAGGAACACAAGCAGGTTGCTGTCGTCGCCGGCTTCCAGGGCCTGCACAAGGAGAGCGGCCGCATCACCACGCTCGGGCGCGGCGGCTCGGACACTTCGGCGGTCGCGATTGCCGCGGCGATCGGAGCCGAACGCTGCGACATCTATACGGATGTCGACGGCGTCTACACCACCGACCCGCGCGTGGTGCCGAAGGCGCACCGCATGGACAAGATCGCCTACGAGGAAATGCTGGAGCTTGCTTCACTCGGCGCCAAGGTGATGCAGGTACGCTCGGTCGAACTCGGCATGGTGCGCAACGTGCCGATTTTCGTGCGATCGAGCTTCGAAAACCCCGAGGACATCGATTCGCGCAAGCAGCCCACCGGCACACTCATTTGCGACGAAGGAGACATCGTGGAACAGCAAGTCGTCACCGGCATCGCCTTCTCCAAGGACGAGGCGCAAATCTCGATCCGCCGCGTGCAGGACAAGCCCGGGGTCGCCGCCTCGATCTTCGGCCCGCTCGCCGACGGCAACATCAACGTCGACATGATCGTGCAGAACGTCTCGGCCGACGGAGCGACGACGGACCTCACCTTCACCGTGCCCTCAGCCGACTACGAGCGCGCCAGGGCGACCATCGAGAAGGCCAAGGGCGCGATCGGCTACGGCCGTCTCGACGGCGCCACCGATGTTGCCAAGGTTTCGGTCATTGGCATCGGCATGCGCAGCCATGCCGGCGTCGCGGCCAGGGCCTTCAAGGCGCTGTCGGAGCGCAACATCAATATCCGCGCCATCACCACCTCGGAAATCAAGTTCTCGGTGCTGATCGATGCCGCCTATACCGAACTCGCGGTGCGCACGCTGCATACGCTGTATGGGCTGGATAAGGGCTAGGCATCGCACGGCCGCGCTGCAACGCAGCGAATTTCCGCTGAACAGGCCCGCCCGCCTTCGAGTGGCCACTTTGGCTTGCCCCTTGCATAGGCCATTGGCTATAGCCTGAGCCATATGCGGCCGTGGGCGCCGGATCCCAAGGTCGCACTTCGTACATGATCGGACCGTAGACGAGGCGGCGGCCGAACAAGGGACTTCAAAATGCGTGGCGCGCTCGGCGGTCCGCGCGTGCTGTTACGCCGGCTTCGCGAAGTGATGGCGGAGCCGGTCAGCGCGCAGGACCGCCTCGACAAGGTTGTGGTGCTGATCGCCGCCAACATGGTGGCGGAGGTTTGCTCTGTCTACGTCTTGCGCGTGGACGGAACGCTCGAGCTATACGCCACCGAAGGCTTGAAGCGCGAAGCTGTCCATAACACCGTGATGAAAGCCGACGAAGGCTTGGTCGGTCTGGTCGCCAGCGAAGCCAAGCCGATCAACCTGTCGGACGCGCAAGCCCACCCCGCCTACTCGTTTCGGCCGGAAACCGGCGAAGAAATCTATCACTCCTTCCTCGGCGTACCGGTGCTGCGCGCCGGCAATACGCTCGGCGTGCTGGTGGTGCAGAACCGGGCGCGCCGCACTTATACCGAAGAGGAAGAAGAGGCGCTGCAGACGACCTCGATGGTGCTCGCCGAGATGATCGCATCCGGCGAATTGTCGGCGCTCGCCCGCCCCGGCGCCGAGCCCGCCGCCCACCATGCCATCCATCTCGAAGGCACGTCGCTGTCCGACGGCATCGCGCTCGGCCATGTGGTGCTGCATGAGCCGCGCGTGGTCATCACCAATGTCATTGCCGACGACGTGCCGAAGGAATTGAAACGCCTTGACGCGGCGATCGGCACACTGCGCGCCGACCTCGACCGTCTGGTTGAGCATCGCGACGTCGCCGACGGCGGCGAACATCGCGACGTGCTCGAAGCCTATCGCATGTTCTCCTACGACCAGGGCTGGCTGCATAAAATACGCGAGGCGGTGAGCACCGGCCTGACGGCCGAAGCCGGCGTCGAGCGCGTGCAGTCCGACACCCGCGCGCGCATGCTGCGCGCCTCGGATCCTTATCTGCGCGACCGCCTGCACGATCTCGACGATCTCGCTAACCGGCTGATGCGCGTGCTGATGGGCCAGGATCACGCCCCGTCAAAAGAGCGCCTGCCGGAAAACGCCATCGTGGTCGCGCGCTCCATGGGTCCGGCGGCGCTGCTCGACTATGACCGTAAAAGACTGCGCGGACTGGTGCTGGAAGAAGGCGGCCCCACATCGCACGTCTCGATTGTCGCGCGCGCACTCGGCATTCCCTCCGTCGGCGAGATCGCCAACGCCACCGGCCTGGTCGAATCGGGCGATGCCATCATCGTGGACGGCTCGACCGGCGACGTGCATATGCGCCCGCCGCAGGACATCGAGGCGGCCTATGGCGAGCGGGTGAAGTTGCGGGCAAGGCGGCAGGCGCAATACCGCGCGCTGCGCGATAAGCCTTGCATCACCAAAGACGGCCAAAAAATCGCGCTGATGATCAATGCCGGCCTCACTATCGACCTGCCGCATCTGGAGGAGACCGGCGCAGCCGGGATTGGACTTTTCCGCACGGAACTTCAGTTCATGGTCGCCGACACGCTGCCCCGCGTTGGCGAACAGCTTGCGCTCTATCGCACCGTGCTCGACGCCGCCAAAAAGCGGCCGGTAACCTTCCGCACTCTCGATATTGGCGGCGACAAAGTGCTGCCGTACATGCGCAATGTCGAGGAGGAGAACCCGGCGCTCGGCTGGCGCGCGATCCGCCTCGGCCTCGACCGGCCCGGTTTGCTGCGCAGCCAGGTGCGCGCGCTTCTGCGTGCGGCTGGCGGGCGTGAATTGAAATTGATGTTTCCGATGATCGCAACGGTGGAGGAATTCGACAAGGCGAAGGCGCTGGTCGAGGTCGAGCTCACGCATTTGCGCCGGCACGGCCACGCGCTGCCCGAGCGGGTCGATATCGGCACCATGGTGGAAGTGCCCTCGCTGTTGTTCCAGCTCGACGAATTGCTGGAACGCGTCGATTTTCTCTCGGTCGGCTCCAACGACCTGATGCAATTCCTCTATGCCGCCGATCGCGGCAACATGCGCGTCTCCGAGCGTTTCGATCCGCTCTCGGCGCCAATGTTGCGCGCGCTCAAGGACATTGCCGACAAGGCCAGGAAGCACGGCAAGCCGGTGGCGTTGTGCGGCGAACTTGCCTCGCAGCCGATCGGCGCACTCGCTCTGGCGATCGTTGGCTATCGCGCCTTGTCGCTCTCGCCCTCAGCGGTCGGTCCGGTCAAGGCGCTGCTGCTCGATCTCGACTGCAAGAAGGGCGAGGCGGCGATCCTGCCGGCGCTGTCGCAGCCGGTCGGCAGCGTGTCCGTCCGCCATAAGCTCGAAAGCTTCGCGGCGACGGAGGGACTGCAACTTTGATCGCGCTGCCGCAGCAGAAACTCGACGCGCTGCTCGACCGTCATGCCATGGTCGAAAGCGAGCTCGCGACCAATTTGCCGACCGAAACCTACGTCAGACTATCGCGTGAGTTTTCCGAACTCGGCCCCGTGATCGAGGCGATCAAGGCCTATCGCGCCGTCACCGGCGAGATCGCCGACCTCGATGCGCTGATCGCCGACCCCAAGACCGACCCGGAAATGCGCCGCATGGCGGAAGGCGAGAAGCCGCAGCTGAACGCGCGGCGCGACACGCTGGAACATCAGATTCAGCTGGCGCTGATTCCGAAAGATGCGATGGACGACCATGACGCCATCCTCGAAATCCGCGCCGGCACCGGCGGCGACGAGGCCGCGCTGTTTGCCGGCGACCTGTTCCGTATGTACGAGCGCTATGCCGCCAAGCAGGGCTGGAAAACGGAAATCGTCTCCATGAGCGCGGGCAGCAAAGGCGGCTTCAAGGAAATCGTCGCCGAGGTCCACGGCCGCGGCGTCTTCGCCAAGCTTAAATTCGAGTCGGGCGTGCACCGCGTGCAGCGCGTGCCGGACACCGAAGCATCGGGCCGCATTCACACCTCGGCCGCGACCGTCGCGGTGCTGCCCGAGGTGGAAGATGTCGATATCGACATCAGGGACAGCGACCTCAAGATCGACACCATGCGCGCGCAGGGTGCCGGCGGCCAGCACGTCAACAAGACAGAATCCGCGATTCGCGTGACGCACATTCCGAGCGGAATCATCGTCTTCGTGCAGGAGGAACGCTCGCAGCACAAGAACAAGGCCAAGGCGATGGCCTATCTGCGCAGCAAGCTCTATGACGCGGAGCGCAGTAAGCTCGACGCCGCGCGTGCGGCCGAGCGGCGCGGGCAGATCGGCTCCGGCGACCGCTCCGAGCGCATCCGCACCTACAACTTTCCGCAAGGCCGCGTCACCGACCACCGTATCAACCTGACTTTGCACAAGCTGCCGCAGGTCATGGAAGGCGACGCGCTCGACGAAGTGATCGATGCGCTGGTGACGCAGCATCAGGCCGAATTGCTGGCCGCCGAAGGCGCAACGTGAGGATCGTTCCGGAGCTGAAGGCGGGCGCGACGATCTCCGAAACGCTTCGCCTGACCGCGCAGACATTCAAGGCCGCCGGCATCGAAACGCCCGATGCCGATGCACGCGCGTTGCTCGGCCACACCTTGCGGCTCTCGCGCGCGCAGCTCGTCTCGCAATCGGAGCACATATTGGACGTGCGCGAGCGCGATGCGGTCGCAGCGCTCGCGGCGCGGCGGCTCAAGCGCGAGCCGGTGGCGCGCATCCTCGGCGTCAAGGAATTCTGGAGCTTGCCGCTTGCTGTGACGGCGGACGTGCTGGTGCCGCGGCCGGACAGCGAGACGGTGGTCGAAGCCGCGCTCGATGCTCTGACACGCGACGGTTTGCGCGCCGCAAAGCTACGAGTGCTCGATATCGGCACCGGCTCGGGCGCGCTGCTCTTGGCCTTGCTGAGCGAATTGCCCAATGCAAGCGGCGTCGGAACCGATATCAGCGCTGCGGCGCTCGCCGTCGCCCGCGGCAACGCCGTACGCAACGGCCTCGTCAAACGCTGCACATTCGTTGCGTGCCATATTGCAGCCGGTATCGAGGGTCCCTTCGATCTCGTCGTCGCGAACCCGCCCTATCTGGCGCGCGGAGAAATCGCGACGCTGGCACCGGAGGTGCGCGATTACGACCCTGCTATCGCACTCGACGGCGGAACCGATGGGCTCGATTTCTACCGTGCCATCGCCAGTGAGGCGCCCCGCCTGCTGGCATCCGCCGGCCGGCTGATCGTGGAGCTTGGGATCGGCCAGGAGACCGCCGTCCGCACGCTGTTTACCAAAGCCGGCTTGTTCGTGGGCGCCGTGCGCAACGATCTGGCCGGAATTCCGCGCGCGCTCGGCGCAACCACCGTGGCATGAGGTAAATGCATCGCGACCCGCCGAAAAGCGCAGACCTCAATTGCGGCCGAAAAAACCACTTGGAATGTGCTGCGGAAACGACTAGCTTCCGGGCAACGGAATCGACCCGTGACGATTGCATCGCCGAGAACCCCTGAGCAGAGGCTCTGTGCGGCGGCGACGCGAGGCAGATGACGAGCAGCCATCTAACGACGGCAAACGAAATCGCCAGATACGGGTCCGGATGCTTCACCGGTTGGGCGCATCAAATTTTTAAAGATTGACGATGCGCGTAACGAGAGAAGGCAACGCTGCGGTGAGACCGCGGCCAAGGGGTTGCTGCGGCCATTGCGATAGATCGCAAACGAACCGGGACATTGGCGCATGACTCAAGGCGCGGGCAAAAGCCGCGCGATGAACTTCATGTTCGCATTGGATTGAACTG
>DATATS010000085.1:0-5131 GCA_036268675.1 Pseudolabrys sp. | reverse complement strand
CGCAAGCGTGCCGGCGCTATTGGCAATGACGTCGGATTCGACATCTATCCACTGCGCCGGCTCGATGCCCCGTGGCTGATCGACAATGTCACGCTGCGCAAAACGGGAAAGACGCTACCGCTTCCCGAAACGCAAAGCCATTTCCAGATCGAAGCAGGCGCCGACGACATCTTGCCGGTCGTGCCGCTCGCCGAACTCGCGCATGGGCTCGACCGCAAGCCGTTCACACCCGAGCCAAAACCGACGCTCTACCCGCCCTACGATTACGACAGTTACGCCTGGGCGATGGTCATCGACACCGCCGCCTGCATCGGTTGCAACGCCTGCGTCGTCGCATGCCAGGCCGAGAACAACGTACCGGTGGTCGGCCCTGAGGAAATCGAGGTCGGACGCGACATGCACTGGCTGCGTGTCGATGTCTACGATCAACCGGAGGCTGGCGGCCGCGGCTTCCAGCCGGTGCCGTGCATGCAATGTGAGCACGCGCCATGCGAGCCGGTGTGCCCGGTCGCGGCCTCCGTGCATGATGGTGAAGGCCTTAACGTGCAGGTCTATAATCGCTGCATTGGCACGCGCTTCTGCCAGTCGAACTGTCCTTACAAAGTGCGGCGCTTCAACTGGTTCGGTTACGCCGACGGCGAGGAATATAAAAATCTCGGCGCCAAATCGGTCACAGCCCAGCACAATCCCAACGTCACCGTGCGCTCCCGCGGTGTCATGGAAAAATGCACGTATTGCGTCCAGCGCATCAGCGCCGCCCGCCGCACCGCCGAGAAGGAAGACCGGCCGATCAAGGACGGCGAGGTCGTCACCGCCTGCCAGGCCGCCTGCCCGACCCGCGCCATCTCATTCGGCAACAAGAACGATCCCAAGGCGCAGGTGAACGACAAACGCCGCGAGAAGCAGCATTACGCTCTGCTCGGGCATCTCGGCACGCGTCCGCGTACAACTTATCTCGCGCAGCTGCGCAATCCCAATCCGGCTTTCGGGGAACCGCAAACATGAGCGTGATGGCGCACACCCCGCTCGATCGCTGGACGTTGCCACGGGGCCGCAGCTACGAGACGGTCGACAGCCTCGTCGCCGCGCCGCTGCTCGAACGCAAGACCTTCCGCTGGCGCGCGTGGTGGATCGCCTTCGCGGTCAGCCTTGCGCTCACCATCATGATGCTGATCTCGGCCGGCTGGCTGCTGATCGAAGGCGTCGGCGTCTGGGGCAACAACACCACCGTGGTCTGGGGCTTCGCCATCGCCAACTACGTCTGGTGGATCGGCATCGGCAACGCCGGCACACTCATCTCGTCGATGCTGCTGCTGATGCGGCAGCGCTGGCGCGCCTCGATCAACCGTTTCGCCGAGGCAATGACACTCTTCGCCGCATCGATCGCCGGCCTGTTCCCGATCGTGCATCTCGGACGGCCGATGTATTTCTACTGGCTCACGCCCTACCCCAACACGATGCATGTCTGGCCGCAGTGGCGCAGCGCGCTGATCTGGGACTTCTGGGCGATCTTGAGTTATCTACTGTTCTCCATCATCTTCTGGTACGTCGGTCTTATTCCCGACCTCGCCACGCTGCGCGACCGCGCGCGCGCGAAAATGCCGCGGGTGATCTACGGCGCGTTCGCGCTCGGCTGGCGTGGCTCGGCGCGGCACTGGCATTATTACGAGATCTATCACATGGCGATGGCGGCGCTCGCCGTGCCGCTGGTCGTCTCGCTGCACAGCGTCGTCGGCCTCGACTTCGCCGCGAGCCTGATGCCCGGCTGGGAAGAGACGATCTTCCCGCCCTATTTCGTCGTCGGCGCCATGTATTCGGGCTTCGCCATGGTGGTCGTGCTCGCCGCCATGGTGCGTTGGGGTTTCGGTATGCATTCGATCATCACCGTCAACCATTTCGACGTGATGGCGAAGGTGATGCTCGCGGCCTCCGTCATCATGGGGCTTTCCTACGCATCAGAATGGTTTGCCGCCTGGTACGGCGGCGAGACGCAGGACCGTTCGCTCATTGTCTTCATGTTCACCGGCACCTACGCGCCGATGATGTGGGCGCTGCTCGCCTGCAATGTATTTATCCCCCAAGCGTTCTGGTTTCGAACGATCCGCCGCAGTATCACCGCGGTGTTCGTCGTTGCCGTCCTCATCAATATCGGCATGTGGCTCGAACGCATTCTCATTGTCTGGAACACGCTGTCACACGGCTTCCTGCCTAGCATGCGCCGCAGCTTTCTTCCCACGGTCTGGGACTGGACCCTGCTCGCCGGCTCGCTCGGCTTCTTTATGCTGATGTTCCTGATTTTCTGCCGCGTCATCCCGGCTGTCTCAATGCACGAAACGAAGGAACTGGTGCATGAGGAGAAAGAGACGGACGGAAAATGAAACCCACCGTGCTGATCGCCGAATTCACCGAGGCCGACGCGCTGCTCGCCGCCGCGCGCAAAAGCCGCGCCGCCGGCGACCGCGTGCTCGATTCCTTTTCTCCCTTCCCGATCGAAGGCATGGCCGAATTGCTTGGCGTCACTTCCACGCGATTGCGTCTGGTCATGGCGATCGGCGGGCTTGGCGTGGCGGCGCTCATGTACGGCACGGAGTGGTTCAGCGCCGTAATCGACTATCCGATCAACAGCGGCGGCCGGCCGCTTAACTCGTGGCCGGCTTTCATGCTGCCGCCCTTCGCAGTCGGCATCCTGGCCGCCGCGATTGCCGGTTTCATCGCGCTGCTGTGGGAAACCGGCCTGCCGCGGCTCAATTATCCGTTGTTTGAGGCCGAGCATTTCGGCGAGGCCAGCCAGACGCGATTTCTTCTCGCGCTCACCGTGCCGCCCAACCGGAAGACTTTGGCACCCACGCGCGCACGCCTGCGCAAGGCCGGGGCCGTCGCCATCCGCGAGGTGCCCACATGACCCGGCTCCTCTTTATCATCGCTGTGTCCGGCCTATTGACCGGCTGCGATCTGAGCATGACGCGGCAGAACAAATACGGCACCGAGACGCCTGCCGCGCTGTGGAGCGACGACACTTCGGCGCGGCCGCTACCGGCGCATGTGGTCGCGCAAGGCGATCTGGCGCGTGATGAAGCCACGAAATCTCCGCCGCCAGTCACGCCCGCACTGCTCGCGCGCGGTCAACAGCGCTTCGGCATCTATTGCGCGCCTTGTCACGGGCTCGCGGGCGATGGCGACGGCATTATCGTGCAGCGCGGCTTCCCTGCACCGCCGTCTTTTCACAGCGACAAGCTGCTGGCGGCGCCAGCGGCGCATTTCTTCGACGTCATCACGCGCGGCTATGGCGCGATGTACCCTTACGCCGACCGCGTCGACCCGCACGATCGCTGGGCGATCGTTGCCTATATCCGCGCGCTGCAACTGCAACGTCACGCCACCATCGCGGTAGCGCCGGAAGCGGAGCAGAAGCTGCCATGACGCACACACGCTTATTGTTGATCGTTGCGGCGTTAGCGGCCGCCACACTTGTTGGCATCGCTTTTCTCACGCCGCGCATCGCCGCCGGCGGCTGGCTGCTGGCGTTCAGTTACGTTGCCGCTTTTCCGCTCGGCAGTCTGGCGCTGCTGTTGATCCATCGCTTGACCGGCGGACGGTGGGGTCACGCGTTGGAGCCCTTCCTGCGGCCTGTCGCGTTGACCACGCCGCTGCTTCTGCTGCTGGTCATTCCGGTGCTGGGTGCTTCGCCCATTCTGTTCCCCTGGGCTCACGGTCAAGGTGACGCGATCACCCACAGCGTCCGCCTGATCTATCTCAACATCCCCGCCTACGTCATTCGCTCACTCGTTGCGCTCGGCGCCTTGAGCGTGCTCGCCATCATCTTGCCGGGGTCCGGATCTGCGTCAGCGCCCCTCATCGCCGGCGCCGGTCTCGTGTTCTACGGCATCGCTATCACGTTCATGGGGCTCGACTGGATTCTGACGCCGGAAGCGCCGTTCTTCTCGACCTCGTTCGGCGCCAGCGTGGCATTTACACAACTACTATCCGCGCTCGCCCTTGTCGCGGTATGCGCTCCCCGCGAACCGGACCCGCCCGATCTCGGGGCGCTGATGCTCGTCATCACACTCGCCATTACCTACGCCGACTTCATGGCCGTGCTGGTGATGTGGTACGGCGACGTGCCGTCACGTGTGTTCTGGTTCGTCGAGCGCCTCCGCGAGCCCTGGCTGGCGCTGGCTGTCGCCGCCTTCATCTTCGCCTCGCTCATCCCCATCATTGTTTTAATGTTCGCCCGCATGCGCGCAAATCGCTCCGCGCTGCGGCTCGTCGGCGCCAGCAGCTTCGTCGGTCTCGCGGTCTATCAGAGTTGGCTCCTCGCTCCCGCCTTCGGAGTGGCTGCGGCCGGCATCGCGCTGCTTGCAGCTCTGGCCATGGCTGCCTTTATCGCCGCCGCGGTCGCTGGCGACTGGATGCAACGCCTACTCAATCGCGCGAGGATCGCGCATGGCTAAACCGCGCCGTCATCACCCGCTTGAATCCCCGGGGCTGCCCGGCCGGCCGTTCGTCTTGACGGCCGCGGGCTTTCTCGTCTTCCTCGCCATTTCCATTGGCAGCCTGTGGGCGGTGTTCACCAGCGCGGTTCCCAATCGGGTGCCGCTGCCGGCGCAACTCCCGCCTCAGCCGCGGCTGCTTGCGCATCCATCGGCCGAACTTTCGACCGTGCTTGCGCGGCAGCGCGCGCGACTTGCCGGCTACCGCTGGGTCGACCGCGACAAGAAGATCGTCGCAATCCCCATCGACCGCGCCATGGCCATCGTCGCCGCGCGCGGTTCCAATGCGTATGCGCCGATCTCGGGCGCGCCACCAGCGCAAGCGAACCAACCGCCCGGTGCAAAACCATGACGCGCATATTTCTCGGCACGCTGATGTTGCTCGGCGCCTGCGCTGCCGCCCAAGCGGCATTTTCGAAGGCGCAACTCGGCGCGGCCTATGCCGACCCCAAACCAAACGCACAACTGCCGCTGGCGCAAGAGTTCACCGATGAAGGCGGCAAGCCGCTTACGCTTGGTGGCGCGATCGATGGAAAGCCGGCCGTCGTCGTGTTTGCCGATTATACCTGCACGACACTGTGCGGGCCGATTCTTGCGTTCGCGGCCGGCGGCCTGGAAAAGACCGGGCTCGTCGCGGGGCG
>DATATS010000084.1:0-6020 GCA_036268675.1 Pseudolabrys sp. | reverse complement strand
GCGATATCGGCCTGCTCCTCGAGCAGATCGACCAGCCGGTCGGTGATCGATAATTCCACGTCGATTTCCGGATAGCGGGCGAGGAAATCGGCCAGCGCCGGCGCCAGTTGATGCAGGCCGAAGGCGGTGCCGGAATTGATGCGCAGGCGCCCGCGCGGGGCGCCGCGCGCCCGCATGACCTCGGCCTCGGCTTCCTCGATGTCGCCGACGATGCGCCTGGCGCGCGCGAGAAAAGTCTCGCCCTCGGGGGTCAGCACCAGCCGGCGCGTACTGCGTTCCAGCAGGCGCACGCCGAGCCGGTCCTCCAGCCGCGATATCAGCTTGGAAACGGCCGAAGGGGTTAGTGCCAAGTCCTTGGCCGCATTAGAAAAACTGCCCCGGTCCATGACCCGGACGAAGACCCGCAGGTCGGAACTGGCGTCCATGACACTTGTTCCTATAGTTCATCAATATGTGTCCAATATAGCGTATTATCTTCTCAACGGAAGATAATATTATGCAATCAACGCATAAGGGCTCAATCAAACGGCCCGCGAATTGGAGAGACTGCCATGACGACCCGAAACCACCGCTATATTGCGCCTGTCGACATGCATGCGGCGATCGCCCGTGCCCACGCCGACCGCGCCGAATACATCCGCATCGCCCTCGAACAGGGCCCCGCGCTGCTCAAGCACTTCGCCGCGAAGCTGCGCTCCGGCGCCAGGGCCAGCCGGGCGCGCCTGCCGCACATCAGCGCCTGGG
This sequence comes from Pseudolabrys sp., assembly GCA_036268675.1. GTDB lineage: Bacteria > Pseudomonadota > Alphaproteobacteria > Rhizobiales > Xanthobacteraceae > Pseudolabrys. The sequence goes on along the minus strand of DATATS010000084.1, from coordinate 5,276 downwards.
CCTGATCGCGAACCAGACTTCACGACCTCCTCCCTCAGGCCCGGCCTGTCCTTGCGACAGCGCCGGGCTTTTTTTGCGCTGCCAAGACCTGCGCTTTTTTCGTTGGCGCATGATGTTTACCGAAAACCGGTTTGCACTTTTCGGGATCATGCGCCGGTCTTGACCTCGGCCATGCCCTCGCCCATCCCTATGCCCGTCAGTCGGCCGGACGGCCGCTCCGCGCCAATGCCGAAAGGCGGCCGGGGAGGAAAGTCCGGGCTCCATGGACGAACGGTGCCGGATAACATCCGGCGGGGCCGAACCCTTCGCGGGGCGAGGCGTCAGGGACAGTGCCACAGAGAACAGACCGCCACGGCCGCGTTGTGTATTGGCCGCGGTAAGGGTGAAACGGTGGGGTAAGAGCCCACCGCGCCTTCGGCAACGAAGGCGGCACGGCAAACCCCACCGGGAGCAAGACCGAATAGGAATGGCGTTTGCGGGCGAAAGCTTGCGAGGTCCGTCCGGGCCAGTCATTCGGGTAGGTTGCAGGATGCGCCGGGCAACCGGCGTACCAGAGGAATGGCCGTCACGTTTGCGGCTTCGGCCGCAGGCCATACAGAACCCGGCTTACAGGCCGGCTGATACGTTAAGGGGGCTCGGCGGCAACACCGCCGGGCCCCCGCCAATTTTGGCGCGGCGTTTTCTCCATTCCGATTTTGCATGGCGCGCGGGCGCGACGCATGCGTTTCGCGCAAGCGAAAACCCTTGTGCGGCGTGCGTCACCGAACGTCCATGTGCGTAGAAGTACCGATCCTCAGGGCAGAACATGGCCGAGCTTGGCGGTCGTCGGAGCGCGAACTGTCGTCAGCGCGTGAGCGGTCCGCCGCAGACCGCCGGCACATTCGCTCAGCGCGGCCACGGCATGATCGGAACGGTGCTGATGGCATTCGCCGGCGAGCCATTGACGATCTTGGTGCTGATCGCGAGGTAGACGAGCGTGTTACGCGGTTTGTCCACCAGGCGATAAATACGAGTCGTCTTGAAAAAAATGCTCGTTTTCTGGCTGAACACCTCTTCCCTTTTACTGAGCTTGGACAGGTCAACGTCGATGGGACCGATTTGCCGGCACGAGACCGAAAAGTTGGATGGATCTTCGTTTAAGCCGAATGGCTGACCCCACCCGCCTTTTCTGGCCTGCGAAATGTGGCACGCGACGTTCGGCACTTGCGGATCCTCAAAGACGCTCACGCACACTTTGTCGTTGGGAGAAAGCATGTTGAACGTCGTGCTGACGCAGTCCAGATCCGTCGCATGCGCGGAATGAATAGATAGAACGGCCAATAGGGCCGCAATAAAAAACCGCTTCATTCGAAAATCTCCGCAGGGGTTGCGACGACGCACGCTGGCGATATCTAATCAGATTTTGGCACGCGCGTGTCGAATTCATGGATATTGCGAGCAACGATTGAACGCGTCCGCGTTGCCCTGATTGCGGACATTGAGCGCCACGATGCAGGGAATTGCTTGCCGTGCCATGCGCGCGCGCTCGTTTTTCGATTGCACGCCGGAAGAAAAAACCGGTCGAGCAAGCGGCGTCAGGGCGCGAAATAAAAAGCAGCGGTCTCATGTCCGCCTGGGTCAAAAGCGGACAGGGCAACACTCAACGATAGAGCGCCTTCATGAGTGACGTCGCTGAATCGCGTGCCTGACCTGCAACGGCCTCAACTGCGCGTCCAATATCTTCCAGCGCCGTGAGATCCTCGATCCGCGGTTTGGCCTTTTCCATCTCATCGTTTGATAGAATTGCTGAAAGCGCTCCGGTCGAATGAACGAGCCCGAGAAGCAGAATATCCCGCGAATCCGGCACTTCGTCCTTGAACAGAATCGACATCATTCGGGCTTTGACTTCGCCTTTTGCCTCACCGGACGAAGGCACATAAGCCCGCCCCATGTAAAAGAATTGATCGGATCGCCTTTCCTCCAGAAGCGCACCGGCGTCAACGAGCCTGCTCCGGACCTGGGCCACGAGATCTTTGTCGGCACGCGATAGATGATCGACCCACCAGGCGCTGGGATGCTTGTTCTGGTCGCCGGCTATTACATCAAGTATCTCGTCCAGAAAAATGTCACCGACAGGCTGCGGGTTAACGGCGAAGAGTGACTGCAGATCGGAATCGACCCTTCCGATCAAAGCGAGCTCCATAAGCGCTCCCGCGGCGATCGCGACGCGAGCGACAGGTCTAAAATCCGGTTTGATGTTACCCGTCTCGTCATCAAGCATGAGGATGACGATTTCGTCGGCGAGAGTAAGAGTTTTTGCCATTGTTCGCCCCTTCAAGTTGGCAGTTTTACTCGCGCGTCCGCGTAATTTTCGGCAATGGGGATGATCTTTCCAAAACCCGAGATTGAAAATACTTCATGAACGCCAGGCTGTAGACCGAATATTGCGATCCCACCGCCGGCTGAACCGCACTTCTTGGCGGCGGCAAGGACCACCCGCAATCCTGCCGACGAAACATAGCTTACATGCCTCATATCCAGAACGATACGCGCATGGCCGCCGCTGATTTCCTTGGTCAATGCGGTTTCCACCGAAGAACTTGTCACGGCCTCGAGCCTTCCGGAAAGAAGAACAACTGCAATATTTCCGTCGATTTCCGTTTTGATTTCCATTTGCGTGCTCTGCTTTTTGAAAGGATGTTGATCAAGTCAGGCGGGAATCCCGCCGTTTGTCGAATATTGCGAGGCGGCCGTTACCGGGTTCGATGTTAGGCGGCGTTTGATTTGCGAACAAGGCCGGGCGCTGTTACGCGAGGCCCGGTGGCTCCATCCGGGCTACATGGAAAGCACAATGGCCGTTCGCGCAAGCCGCTCGCCGGCAGTGAACCTTCGCGGCGGCCCGCGCGACGAACGACCACGCTCGCCGCCAACGGCGGCGCGTGCCGATTGAGGTTGCCCATGCCGATCGTCAGAATCCTCCTGGTCCTTCTCGCGCTCGCTTTGCCGGCACGCGCGCAGGACGGCGCGCGCGATGCCGCCGCCGCGCGCGAGGCCGCGCAGGCCTTCCGTACGTACGTCCAGGGGGTGGCGAAAAAGGGCGAGCGGCCCGACCCGACCCGGCCGGAGGTCGCCGCGCTGCTCGGCCGCGTCTTCGATCTTGACGCCTTGAACGCGCTGCCGCCCACGCAGGGGAGCGATATTCTCTGGCTGCTCGACTGGATGGAGGCCGCAAACGCGGCCAACAAATTGCTCCTCTTCTACGGCGCGAAGCCGGGGCCGCAACCCGATCTGGTGGCGATCCAGCGCAACATGACCGAGTACGAGGACCAGTACGCGGTGACGATCAACTTCCTGATCCGCGGTCAGGCGCGCGAAGCGGTTTCGGGCAATATGTTCTGGGCGGGCCTCGCGCCCGAGGAGCGCACGCGCGTGCGCGAGGAGGGCCTCGCGCGCATGCGCAGCGCCAGCGCCGAGCTGATCCTGAGCGCTGTCTGCTCGACGATGCTAAGCGGCGGCAAACCCGCCAACGCCCGCCTGGTGGCGGCCGCCGTCCGCGACACGCGCGACGTCTGGGCGAGCTTTTTCCTGCCGCAGGATCGGACCCGCGCGATTGCACAGCTCGCCGACTTTTCCAGGCGGGTGCCGGATGAGACGGCGCGAACCGATCTCGCCACCCTCACGGCGGCACTCCGGGCGGTGCAGTGATCTGAGGTCTTGCAGCCAGTGCCAGCAACGCCTTTTTCCGCGCGCAGACGCCGGCGTCGATTGAGTAGGCCGATTGAATAGGCCAGACTGCAACGATGATACTCAACGCACTTCTCTATTTCGCCTCGTTTGCTGCGATTGTCATTCTCTTTGCCAGCATCATTGCCGTATTTTGGTTGCTGCTGAAAAAAACAATGCGGGGCCTGGGCAGGCTGGTCCGCGCGCTCGCCGATGAGTGAGGCGTATCAACCCGACAGGCCGGAGAGCCAATAGAAAAGCGCCGCGAGCAAACCGGCAGCAGGAATGGTGAGGATCCAGGCCGTCACGATTTCCTTGGCGACGGTCCAGCGCACCGCCGACACTTTTTTGGCCGCGCCGACGCCGATGATCGATCCGGTGATGGTGTGCGTGGTGGAAACCGGGACGCCAAGGCTGGTTGCCGCAAACAGCATGACCGAGCCGGCGGTTTCCGCGCATACGCCCTGGACCGGCGTGAGCCGCGTGATGCGCGATCCCATCGTGCGCACGATGCGCCAGCCGCCGGCGAGCGTGCCGGCCGCCATCGCGACCTGACAGGCGATCACGACCCAAAACGGAATGTAGAATTTCGGACCCAGTTCGCCTTGCGAGAATAGCAGCACAGCGATGATGCCCATCGTCTTCTGCGCATCGTTGCCGCCATGCCCAAGCGCATAACAGGACGCCGAGAAAAATTGCACGCGGCGAAAAATATGATCCGCGCCGTAGGGCGTGGAACGCAAAAACAGCCAGGACACCGCCAGCATCAACAGCAGCGCGAGCAGACACCCGACGCCGGGCGAGAGCACGATGGCCGCGCCGGTCTTGAAGACACCCGACCACACGACCGCGTTCAATCCCGCCTTGGTAATGCCCGCGCCGACCAGCCCGCCGATCAGCGCATGCGAACTCGACGACGGAATGCCCAGCCGCTGTGTGATGATCTGCCAGACAATTGCGCCCGCGAGCGCGCCGAAGATCACGCGCGCGTTGACCACGTCGGCATGGACGATGCCGCGGCCGACCGTTTCCGCAACGTGCAGGCCGAACACCATGAAAGCGATGAAATTGAAGAACGCGGCCCAGGCCACCGCGTATTGCGGGCGCAGCACGCGCGTCGAGACGATGGTTGCGATCGAATTGGCGGCATCGTTCATGCCGTTAAGAAAATCGAACGCCAGCGCGACGAAGATCAGCGCAAAGAGTATTGGCAACGTGAGGGTAGCGGCGGCCATCGTCTTTCGATCCTGACGCGGCTAGGCGTGCTCGATGACGATGCCGTGCATAACGTTTGCCACGTCATCGAAACGATCCACGACTTTTTCCAGATGATCGTAAACTTCATTGCCGACAAAGAAAGCCATCGAATTGGAATTGACGTTGGCGAGATAGAGCGCCCGCAGACCGACATCGTGAAGTTCGTCGGCACGGCCCTCCAGCGCCGAAATCTGCGCGGTCAGATCGCTGATATGAGCGGCCTCCGTGTTGATGGAGCGCAACAGCGGCACGGCCTCCTGCACCAGTTCCGCGCATTTCACGATGGCGTCGGCCATTTCCTTCATCTGCGGCGTGAA
>DATATS010000083.1:0-6504 GCA_036268675.1 Pseudolabrys sp. | reverse complement strand
ATGACGCATGAAGAGAAGCTCGCGGTCGCCGAGCTGCTCGACACGATGGGCGTGGACATCATCGAGGCCGGCTTTCCAATCGCCTCGGTTGGCGATTTTGAAGCAGTCTCTGAAATTGCGCGGCTGGTGAAAACGGCGACGGTCGCCGGGCTCGCCCGCGCGATTCCAGTCGATATCGCCCGTGCCGGTGAGGCCGTCCGCCACGCCCGCAAGGCGCGCATTCATACCTTTGTATCGACCTCGCCGATCCACTTGCAGTACCAGATGCGCAAGACCGAGGCGGAGGTCCTGGAGATCATCGCCGCGACCGTCGCGCAGGCGCGCAATTTGGTCGACGATGTCGAGTGGTCGGGCATGGACGCGACCCGTACGCCGATCGATTATCTTTGCCGTTGCGTCGAGACTGCGATCAAGGCCGGCGCCATCACCATCAACCTCCCGGACACCGTCGGCTATGCCACACCGGAGGAATATCGCGCCATGTTCCGCGCTCTTCGCGAACGCGTGCCGGGCGCCGATAATGTGATTTTCTCCACCCATTGCCACGACGATCTTGGCCTGGCGGTGGCCAATTCGCTCGCCGGCGTCGAGGGCGGCGCGCGGCAGATCGAATGCACCATCAACGGCATCGGTGAACGTGCCGGCAATGCCGCTCTCGAAGAGATCGTCATGGCGATCAAGACCCGTGCCGACGTGCTGCCGTATAGCGTCGGCGTTGACGCCAGTATGTTGACCCGCGCTTCGAAACTCGTGTCGGCGGCGACCTCGTTTCCGGTGCAGTACAACAAGGCGATCGTCGGCCGGAATGCCTTCGCGCATGAGAGCGGCATTCACCAGGATGGCATGCTCAAGCACGCCGAGACCTACGAGATCATGACTCCGGCGAGCGTCGGCGTGCGGCAAACTTCACTGGTCATGGGCAAGCACTCTGGCCGGGCCGCCTTCGTCCACAAGCTGGCGGAATTGGGTTACGAACTTGCCGATAACCAGATGCAGGACGCCTTCGTGCGCTTCAAGGCGCTCGCCGACAAGAAGAAGCAGATCTACGACGAAGATATCGAGGCGCTGGTGGACGAGGAGATCGCCACCGCGCACGACCGCATCAGGATCATCTCGCTCACGGTGATCGCCGGCACCATGGGCCCGCAGTCGGCGACGCTGTCGCTCGACATCGACGGCAGGCACGTCACCACGCAGTCGACCGGCAACGGTCCGGTCGACGCGATCTTCAACGCGATCCACGCGCTGGTGCCGCACGAGGCCAAGCTCGAACTCTATCAGGTGCATGCCGTGACCGAAGGCACCGACGCGCAGGCGGAGGTTTCCGTGCGGCTGTCGCAGAACGGCCGCGCCGTGACCGCCAAGGGCGCCGATCCCGACACGCTTGTTGCGTCGGCGAAAGCCTATCTCGGCGCGCTCAACAAGATCACCAGCAAGCAACATCGCTCGCCGGGGATCGAACAGCGCATCCACTCCACCGACGTTGGCTAATTAACCTTTCGTTAACGTTTCGAAGATGCCGCGCTCTCAAAAAGGGCGCGGCATTTTCCATTTGGCCAAATCGTTCCCGATGGAACCCAGAAATCACATTTCGACCGCAATTAATTCGCCTTGGAGACCGATTTGACCGGTACGCGCGGCGTTGGAAGCCTGATAAATCGAGACGGGGAACATCTGGATGAGAACGTTAACTGTGGCGAGCGCGCTTGCGTTCGCGGTCGCTGCTCTGTTGCCGCAAGTTCCATCGCAGGTCCGCGCCGCCGAGTACGGCACGCAAGACGGCGGATTTAGACAAGCCGCTGCCGTCAATATCAGCCGGGTCAAGAGCGCGCTGAAGCTGACGCCCAGGCAGGAGCGCTATTGGGTTCCGGTCGAGGCGGCGTTGCGCGACATCGCGCACCGGCAGGCTCAGGCCGAGGGCGAGGGCTTCGTGCACCGGATCAGCCATCGCGTCGTTTCGATCGTGCTCAATAGTGCCGCCGTCGAGCGGTTGGTCGTGGCCGCGCGGCCGCTGATCAGGGTGCTCAACGACGAGCAGAAGCAGACGGCCCAGGCCATGGCGCAGGAAATGGGTTTGGGACCGGTGGTCGCCGCGCTGAATTAAGCGCGGCACGAGCGCCTTTATTTATCGCTGTTTTCGAATTTGACGGGTGGCCGGCGCCAGCGCGCGGCCACTTGCCCGCCGTTCGGCGTCATGTCACCCTCAATCCAAGAAAAGCCGCGCAACAGACGGCTCTTCGCGGAACTTTGGAGGGAAATGTCCATGCGTCGATTGTTACTCGCGGCCGCCGTGGCCACCGTTTTTGCTGTTCCGGGCGCCGCCATGGCGCAGTCGCCCATCATCATCAAATTCAGTCATGTCGTCGCCAACGACACCCCGAAGGGCAAAGGCGCGCTGAAATTCAAGGAACTTGCCGAGAAATATACCCACGGCAAGGTGAAGGTCGAAGTTTACCCGAACTCGCAGTTGTTCAAAGACAAAGAAGAGATGGACGCGCTGCAACTCGGCTCGGTGCAGATGCTGGCACCCTCGACCGCGAAGTTCGCGCCGCTCGGTGTCAAGGAATTCGAAGCGCTCGACCTGCCGTGGCTGTTCAAGGACGACGCCACTTATGCAAGCGCCATGAAGGGGGCCGTCGGCAAATGGCTGTTCAAGAAGCTTGAGGCCAAAGGCATTACCGGCCTTGCCTATTGGGACAATGGCTTCCACATGGTCTCGGCCAATCGCCCGCTGCTGATGCCGGCCGACTTCCAGGGTCTCAAGGTTCGCATCTCCGGGTCCAAGATCGCCGACCGTTACTTCCGCGAGCTCGGCTCGATTCCGCAGATCATGGCGTTCTCGGAAGTCTATCAGGCGCTGCAAACCGGGGTGGTGGACGGCTGCGAGAATACGCCGTCGAATTATCTGACGCAGAAATTCTACGAGGTGCAGAAGGACATCACCGTTTCCAATCACGCCCATCTGCAATATGCGGTGATTGTGAACTCCAAATTCTGGAACGGGCTGCCGGCCGATATCCGCGGGCAGTTGACGAAGGCGATGGATGAAGCGACCGACTACACCAACTCCATTGCGCACGAGGAAAACGTGGACGCACTGGCCAAGATCAAGGCGTCCGGCAAGACCACGCTGCATTATCTGACCGATGATCAGCGCAAGGCCTGGCAGGCCGCGATGCGGCCGACATATGTTTGGGCCAAGGGCCGCGTCGGCGGGGAAGTTCTCGATCTGCTCGCCAAGCAACTCGACATCAAGATGAACTGATCGAACGACGCTTCGATCCGATGACGGCCGGGAGCGAGGGCGCTTCCGGCCGCTATCGACATAAGGCCCCGGGGGGCATGTGCTGGGACGAGCGCTCAACCATTTGGAAGAGTGGCTGACCGCGACGTTGATCGCGGCGGCGACGATCTTGATTTTCTTCGCGGTGGTTCACCGCTACTCGACCGGCGCTTCGATCGACCTGTCGAAATGGGCAGCCGCGCATGGACTTACGCTGCTGGCGTCGGCGCTGCTTGCGATATTTCGCTGGCTGAGCTCGATCGACGTGTCCTGGGCGCAGGAACTGTGCATCTACATGTTCATCTGGATGGCCAAGTTCGGCGCCGCCTACGGCGTGCGGACCGGCATCCATGTCGGCGTCGACGTGTTCGTCAATATGTTGGCGCCGACGTCACGCAAGCGCGTGATCCTGTTTGGTCTGCTGTGTGGCGCCCTCTTCACCGCCACCGTGGCTATCTTTGGCGGCGCCTTCGTCTGGAAGGTCTACCACACCGGCATCCGCTCGAACGATCTTGAGGTGAGAATGTGGATCGTCTTTTCGGCGATCCCGCTCGGCTCCGGTCTGATGTGCTTCCGCTTCCTGCAGGTTGCCTGGTGGTTCTACTGGACGGGCGGACTGCCGCATCATGATGCAAGCCACGTCGAAGGCGTGGAGGAGGAGGACAACCTCCACCCGCAACCGGCCGCGGGCGAAAGCCGCGTGTACGAATCCAACGCGCTCGGGCTGATCATCATTCTCGTCCCGCTGCTTATCGTGGCCGTCTGTTTCGCGCATGAGGCGCATCTGATCGCGCTGCCGCAGGGCCTGCGCGCATTGATTCTGTTCGCGCTGCTGCTGGCGCTGATGTTTACCGGCATGCCGGTGTCGATTGCGCTCGGCCTCACCGTGCTCACGTTCATGTTCACGCTGACTGAGGTGCCGACTGAATCGGTGGCGCTCAAGCTGTTTACCGGGCTTGAGAGCTTCGAGATCATGGCGATCCCGTTCTTCATCCTGGCCGGCACCTTTCTGACGCATGGCGGCGTCGCTCGCCGCATGATCAATTTCGCCACCTCGATGGTGGGGCATTGGTTTGGCGGGCTCGGGCTTGCCGGTGTCGTTGCCTGCGCGCTGTTTGCCGCGGTGTCGGGCTCCTCGCCGGCGACGGTGGTTGCGATCGGCTCTGTGATCATGCCGGCAATGGTGGCGCAGGGCTTTCCGAAGCGCTTTGGCGCGGGCGTCATCGCCACGTCGGGCGCGCTCGGCATCCTGATTCCACCTTCGATCGTGATGGTGCTTTACGCGGTCGCCACCAATTCATCGATCGGAAAGCTTTTTGTCGCCGGCATCATTCCCGGAGTTGTTCTGGCCACGATGCTCGGCGCCACCACCTGGTATCGCGCCTGGCGAAATGGCTATCCACGCATGCCGAAGGCCTCTTTCCGGGAGCGCCTCATCGCATTTCGCGAGTCGGTCTGGGGACTTCTGCTCATTGTCATCGTGATGGGCGGCATTTACTCCGGCCTTTTCACGCCGACCGAGGCCGCGGCGATGAGCGCGGTCTATGCCTTCGTCATCGCGGTGTTCGTTTACAAGGATCTCAAGCTGAGCGACGTCCCGCGCGTGCTGCTGTCGTCGGCCAATCTGAGCGCGATGCTGCTCTACATCATCACAAACGCGATTCTGTTCTCATTCCTGCTGACCTACGAGAATATCCCACAGGCTCTGGCGCAATGGATCACCAACCAGGGGCTGGGATGGGTCGCGTTCCTTCTGGTGGTCAATGTCATCCTGCTCCTCGCGGGCAACGTCATGGAGCCGTCCTCGATCACGCTGATCATGGCGCCGATTTTGTTTCCGGTCGCGATCAAGCTCGGCATCGACCCAATTCATTTTGGTATCCTGATGACCGTCAACATGGAGGTTGGGCTCTGCCATCCGCCGGTCGGCTTAAATCTTTATGTGGCGTCGGGCATAGCCAAAATGGGAATCACGGAACTCACTATCGCGGTCTGGCCGTGGTTGTTCACGATGCTCGTATTTCTGGGTTTGGTGACATATTGGCCGGCCATGTCGCTCTGGCTGCCGCGAATACTTGGAATGAATTGAACGCAAACGCGGCTTGCGCCAACGAATTGCACCATAAATCCCTGCGCTTATTTTTCATGAACGCGCATACATCTACATTGCGCGCGGTTAATCTCTATCCAAACTTTAACTTGATAAGGCAAGGCCGCATTCCATTATCCGTGGCATCGCAAATCCCATTGGAGGATGACTATGTGGAAGACAGTTCTCGCCGGTACGACCGCGCTCGCGATCGCCGGCACCTCGCTGGCCTTCGCGCAGCTGGGCCCAGCCGGAAAAATGCACGAGCACCACGAGCATCACTGGCGTATGAGCGCGCAGGACATCACGGCGTTCGGCGATGCGCGCATCGCCGCGATTCATGCGGGCCTCAAGCTCAATGCCGACCAGGAAAAGAACTGGCCGGCGGTGCAAAGCGCGTTGAGTGATATCGCCAAGCAGCGTTCGGAGCGTTTTGCCGCCCGCGCCAGCGCGGACCGGCCGAAGGATCCGATCGAGCGAATGAGCCTTCGCGCCGATGTGATGTCGCAGCGCGGCGCTTCACTCAAGAAGCTCGCCGATGCGGCCGGCCCGCTCTACAAGAGCCTGGACGACGCGCAGAAGCATCGCTTCATGGTGCTGGCGCGGCTCGGTGGCATGCACGGCCGTGATGGCCATCGCGGCGGGCACGCCTTCTGGCATCACCGCGACCGGCGCGGGCCCGAGCAGGCCCCGAAGCCGCAATAAGACTGAACAGCGCGCGGCGGGCGGTGGATCGCAGCCTCCCCGATGCGACAAGGCGCCGCCGGTGCATGATCCCGAACACGCGTCACTGGATTTCGGACGGGATCGTGCGCAAACGCCGCCAGGAAGCCGCCGGGTGCGCCCGGCGGCTTTTCCTTGTCGCCATGGGTTGCTCGCGGGCCGTGGGGCAAGGCGGCGCGGCTGGACAGTACGGAATTGCTTTGCTAAGTGACCGCAGTCCATCGGGATCTTCTTCCGCAACGGGCAATCCGGGCGCATAGCTCAGTTGGTAGAGCAGCTGACTCTTAATCAGCGGGTCCCAGGTTCGAGCCCTGGTGCGCCCACCAATCTTCTCGGCAACTTAACCTGTTAGGGTCGCGAACAAACACGGCACCATTTACAGCGCCGTTTGCAGTTTTGTTCGCGTTTC
>DATATS010000082.1:0-5432 GCA_036268675.1 Pseudolabrys sp. | reverse complement strand
GCAAGAGGTCAACGTCGAGGGCGTCGAACCGATGACCTCGGTGACGCCGATGGCCATGAAGAAGCGCGGCGATGCGGTCACCGACGGCGGCATTGCGGATCAGATCGTCAAGAATGCGCCGGCAAGCGAAGACAATTTTTTTCTCGTTCCCAAAGTGGTTGAGTAATGTGCATCGCCTGTGAACTCGGCTTCTGGAGCATGTTGGACGCGCTGCCGCCGGAGGCACGCGAACGTGTCCTGCGCGAGCAGGAAAAGGCGGCGGGCTTTGCCTGCGAGGCGCCGGCACCTACGGAACAAGCGATCAATCGCAAATCCGATGTGACAAGCCGTGAATGAACTGACGTCGCTGACTCTGGCGCAGGCGCGCGATGGGCTGAAGAAGAAGAGCTTCTCCGCCGCCGAACTGACGCAGACCCATCTCAACGCGATTGAACAGGCGCGCGCGCTCAACGCCTTTGTGCTGGAGACGCCGGAGCGCGCCACCGATATGGCGAAGGCCGCCGATGCGCGCATCGCGGCCGGCAAGGCCGGCGCGCTGGAAGGCATTCCACTCGCCATCAAGGATATGTTTTGCACGAAGGACGTTCGCTCGACCGCATGTTCGCACATCCTCGACAGTTTCATGCCGACCTATGAATCCACGGTTACCGCTAATCTGTGGCGCGATGGCGCAGTGCTGCTGGGCAAAACCAACAATGACGAATTCGCCATGGGTTCGTCGAACGAGACGTCGCATTTCGGCCCGGTGGTGTCGCCGTGGCGGCGGAACGGGTCGAACACGCCGCTGGTGCCAGGCGGCTCGTCGGGCGGTTCCGCAGCCGCAGTGGCGGCGCAATTGTGTCTGGGAGCGACCGGCACCGACACAGGCGGCTCAATTCGGCAGCCGGCGGCGTTCACTGGCATCGTCGGCATGAAGCCGACCTACGGCCGCTGCTCGCGCTGGGGCATCGTGGCCTTTGCCTCCTCGCTCGATCAGGCCGGACCGTTCGCGCGTTCGGTGCGTGACGTCGCGATCCTGCTGCGCTCCATGGCCGGACCCGACGCCAAGGACACGACGTGCATCGATTTGCCGGTACCGGATTACGAAACGGCGATCGGCAAATCGGTGAAGGGCCTGCGTATCGGCATTCCAAAAGAATACCGGCTCGACGGCATGCCGGCCGAGATCGAGAAGATATGGAGCCAAGGGCGCGAATGGTTGAAATCGGCGGGTGCCGAGCTGGTCGATGTGTCGCTGCCGCATACAAAATATGCGTTGCCGGCCTATTACATCGTCAATCCGGCCGAGGCGTCATCCAACCTCGCCCGTTACGACGGTGTACGCTACGGCTTGCGCGAGCAGGCGTCCGATATCACCGGCATGTATGAGGGCACGCGCGCACAGGGCTTCGGTGCCGAAGTGCGCCGGCGCGTCATGATCGGAACTTACGTGCTCTCGGCCGGTTATTACGACGCTTATTATTTGCGCGCGCAGAAAGTGCGCACGCTGATCAAGAAGGATTTCGAGGACTGCTTCAAGGCGGGCGTCGACGCGATGCTCACGCCTGCGACGCCATCGGCCGCCTTCGGCCTCGGCGAGAAGGGCGGGGGCGATCCGGTCGAGATGTATTTGAACGACGTATTCACGGTAACGGTGAACATGGCGGGACTGCCGGGGATTTCGGTGCCGGCGGGCCTCGATGCACAAGGATTGCCGCTGGGGCTGCAGTTGATTGGGCGGCCGTTCGACGAGGAGACTGTATTTGCGCTTGGCGAGGTGATCGAGCAGGCGGCGGGGACCTTCAGCCCAGAGCGGTGGTGGTGACGCCCGCGGCTTTCCGGCTGACTTTGACCGACAAGACGCCCCCGCGCGGGGCAAGCGCGGCGCTCCAGGCGTTGTGGTGGGCAAAGCAGGGTGACTGGGACAAGGCGCATCGGCTGGTCATGGGCGAGCCCGGCCCGGACGCTGCTCACGTGCATGCCTATCTGCATCGCGTGGAAGGCGATCTCGGCAATGCCGGTTATTGGTACCGGCAGGCGCGCAAACCCGCATGCGTCGAAGCGCTCGACGCCGAATGGAATTCGATCGTCGACGAATTGCTGGTGCGCTAGCCGGCCAATTATTCGGATTGGCGAATGTGTTTGAAAGCGTTGACGAAACGCTTGGCCGCGCCGCGCGCTAGCACCATACTCTTGGGACTGCGGGGAAGACGAATTGGCCGATACGCGCACGACAGTTCGCGATCTCTACGATGCCTATAGTCGGCGCGATTTCGAGCGCGTCGCTGCTCTCATCCATGATGACATCGACTGGGTGATTTATGCGCCGGTTGGCGTGTTTCCGTTCGCCGGCCAGCGTCACGGACGCAACGCCGTGCTGGCAGCGCTTGGCGGCATTGCCGAGCAATACGCGCTGGAGAGCTATCTTCCGGAAATCATCATCGTGGGTGACGATCGTGCCGCGGTCATGTCGGACGCTAGTTTCACCCAACGCGCCACCAATCGAATCTTGCGCTTCCGGGTCGCCAATTTCCTGCGTATCCAGAACGGCCGGATGATCGAATTCCGCGAATTCGTCAATAGCTTCGATGTCGTCGAGCAGGCGCTCGGGCGCGAATTGCCGCTCTAGTCTCTAGTCTCCAGGCTCCGGGCACGGTAGATATTCGCGTCATGGACGCCACGAAATCCAAACTGCTCAAAGGCGCGACCGGCGACTGGGAAGTTGTCATCGGCATGGAGGTGCATGCCCAGGTCACGTCCAAGTCGAAATTATTCTCCGGGGCCGCGACCGAATTCGGCGGCGCTCCCAACTCGCACGTGTCGCTGGTCGATGCAGCGATGCCCGGCATGCTGCCGGTCGTTAACGAGGAGTGCGTGCGCCAGGCAGTGCGCACGGGGCTCGGCCTCAAGGCCAAGATCAATCTCAGGTCGGTGTTTGACCGCAAAAACTATTTCTATCCCGATCTGCCGCAAGGCTATCAGATCAGCCAATACAAGCAGCCAATCGTGGGCGAGGGCGAAGTCGTCGTCGATCTCGAAGGCGGCGAGGCCGTCACGATCGGCATCGAGCGTTTGCATCTGGAGCAGGACGCCGGCAAAAGCCTGCACGATCGCAGCCCGACGATGTCCTATGTCGATCTCAACCGCTCGGGCGTAGCCCTGATGGAGATCGTGTCGAAACCCGACCTGCGCTCCGCCGAGGAGGCGAAGGCCTTCGTTATCAAGCTGCGCTCGATCCTGCGGTATTTGGGGACCTGCGACGGCGATATGGAGAAGGGAAGTCTGCGCGCTGACGTGAATGTGTCGGTGCGCAAACCGGATGCCACGCTCGGTACGCGCTGCGAAATAAAAAACATGAACTCGATCAGTTTTATTGGCGAGGCCATCGAGCATGAGGCCCGGCGCCAGATCGAAATTCTTGAGGGCGGGCGCTCAATCGAGCAGGAGACGCGGCTTTACGATCCCAATAAAAAAGAAACGCGAGCGATGCGAAATAAGGAAGAAGCGCACGACTACCGCTATTTCCCGGACCCCGATCTGCTGCCGTTAGAAATTACGGAGGACCATGTCAGTGAGCTCGCGCGCGGGCTGCCGGAACTTCCAGATGCCAAAAAGATACGCTTCATGCGCGATCTCTCGCTGCCGGCATACGATGCGGGTGTCCTGGTAGCCGAGCGCGAGACCGCGGATTATTTTGAAAATGTCGCGAAAGGTCGCGACGCCAAGGCCGCTGCCAATTGGGTGATCAACGACTTGGCCGGGCGTCTCAACAAAGAGGGCAAGGGCGTCGCGAGTTCCCCCGTCAACGCCGCCCAGCTCGGCGCAATGCTCGATCTCATCGCGGATGGCACGATTTCCGGCAAGATCGCCAAGGACTTATTCGAGATTCTGTGGAACGAAGGTGGCGACCCGCGCGGGATTGTCGAGGCGCGCGGCATGAAGCAATTGACCGATACCGGCGCTATCGAGACGGTCATTGACGACATCATCACCAAGAATCCGGACAAAGTTGCCGACTCCCGGACAAACCCGAAGACGATCGGTTGGTTCGTAGGACAAGTCATGAAAGCGTCCGGCGGAAAAGCGAGCCCGCAGGTCGTCAACGATCTCCTGAAAAAGAAACTCGCGCTCTAGTGCCGTGAGATTTTGCTCGCATTGTGCGTTGCGCTCGGATGCGATGCGTTTGCATGCGCGATGTCAAAAAAATCCGCGACGTGAATCCATTTTTGCGAGCGCAATTGAAAACTTTAGTGCGCCGATGGTGCCGCGCGCCGCGAATCACTCGTCGCTGATTCGCTCGTTTTGATCGATTCAAACACCTCGGAAGGCGTTTGCGCGGCTGCTTGTACAAAAAAGTTTTGGCGCGCGCTTTTGCGCAACATGGTCGATGCCGGCGCGAAAAGTTTCGTGTGAGCGTGCGAAATTATTTTGCGCTGGCAAAATTTAACGTGCACACGCGTTGCAAAAAACCCTTGTGTTATCTTGCTTTTTGCAATGTCGCGCGATTTGCGCGCGCAACCTCGCCATCATCTTGCGCGAGTGAGAACCGCGGCGAGAGTTGGTCGTGAGGTCGCGCGCAATCACGCATCGTCGCCGTCGCGTATACGCTTCGTTAAGTAGAACGCTGCTTTTTTCGTGCTGCTGTAGTAAACGAAACGACAGTGCACGTCGATTCGCGACGCGCGCTGATGCGACACCCGCCATGTTCACATGGCTAGGAGGGCAGCAAATGGCTAAACGTCGTAAGAAGGCAGCGGCGAAGAAGACGAAGAAGCGGAAGAAGAAACTCTAGTCGACTTCAACTTCTCGATCTTCGCGCTTACGCGCTGAAGATTGCGTCATAAGGACCGGTGTGCATCATGGAGTGATTTGCGCATGCGATCGCTCCGTGGCGCCCCGGTTCCGATGACAACAGAGGGCGTCGGCGAGACCTCAGGTTTCTCCGACGCCCTCGGTCTATTAGAGGTCCTGACCGCACATTGCCCGCGCATCGTCGCGGGCTTTCGTTTGCCGGCGGCAGCCGTATCCCAACGACGTTGGGTGCTCAGTCCGTTGCGACGTGCCGTGGCCCCGTTGCGGTTTGCGATCGGCGCACCTAGTTCTGAACGGTAGTTGACCGGGACCTGAGAATGAGGAGCGATGGCAATGGCGCGTGCGCGAAAAGCTCAATCGAAATCCAAATCGGGGCGCAAGCCGGCTCGGAAAGCGAGCGCAGGAAAGCGCAGACCTGCAAAACCGATCGATCTCTATTACTGGCCGACGCCGAACGGCTTCAAGATTTCGATCATGCTGGAGGAGTGCGGACTGCCGTACAAACTGGTCCCGGTGAACATTTCGAAAGGCGAGCAGTTCAATCCTGACTTCCTCAAAATTTCCCCCAACAATCGCATGCCGGCAATCGTCGACCCCGATGGGCCGGGCGGGCGGACGATCTCGATCTTCGAGTCCGGCGC
>DATATS010000081.1:0-8841 GCA_036268675.1 Pseudolabrys sp. | reverse complement strand
TGGGCACGCGCGAACGCTTCCGTTGGATTCCCGGCGCTGCCAAGGCGATCCGCCTTCTCAACGAGGCGGGCTATCTGGTTTTCGTTGCGTCGAACCAGTCCGGCGTGGCGCGCGGCCTGTTCACCGAACAACAACTGAACGAGCTCGATACCTGGATGCGAAGCGAGCTTCACGCGCAAGGCGCGCGCATCGACGACGTGCGCTATTGCCCATTTCACACTGACGCGACAATCGCGGCCTATCGAAAGGACTCCGACTGGCGCAAACCCGCGCCGGGCATGATCCTCGATCTCATGCGCGCGTGGCCGGTGGATCGCACGCGCAGTTTCTTTATCGGCGACAAGGAACTCGACATGCAGGCGGCGCAAGCCGCCGGCATTCCCGGCCGGCTGTTCACCGGCGGCGATCTTGCGGAATTCGTAGGAAAATGCCTGGAAAGCGCGCAAAACCCGTGACAACGGCGCGCCGCCAGTCGTTAATGACCGCGCCGGGTTGAACCTGACGCGCGCGCCGTTTCCGTGCTATCAAGGCGCCCAACAGCTTGAAAATAATTGGACCTCATGGCGAAGCCGCAACCTAACGACAAAACGACCGACCGCGCGCAGTCCGCGATCGGTTCGGCGCTGCGCACGCTTGAAGTCGAAGGCAGCGGCGTCGATGCGCTCGCCGCCGCGCTGCGCGACGGTCTTGGGCCGGCATTCACGGCGGCGATCGACCTGATCCGCGCCGCGCAAGGCCGTGTCATCGTGACCGGCATGGGAAAATCCGGCCATGTCGGGCACAAGATTGCCTCGACCCTTGCCTCCACCGGCACCCCTGCGCTTTTCGTGCATCCCGCCGAAGCCAGCCACGGCGATCTCGGCATGATCGCCAAGAGCGACGTTATCCTTGCGCTGTCATGGTCGGGCGAGACGGCGGAACTGAAAAACCTCACCGATTATTCGCAACGCCACAGCATCGGCCTGATCGCGATGACGGCAAATGCCGACTCGACGCTGGCTAAGACCGCCGACGTGGTGCTGACGCTGCCGCAGGCGCGCGAAGCCTGCCCGCACAATCTCGCGCCCACCACCTCCGCGCTGATGCAGCTTGCGCTCGGCGACGCGCTGGCCATCGCGCTTTTGGAAAGCCGCGGCTTCACCGCGATCGACTTCGGCATGCTGCATCCCGGCGGCAAGCTCGGCGCGCTGCTCAAGACAGTGAGCGATCTCATGCACACGGGCGCGTCCGTGCCGCTCAAGCCGCTCGGCACCGCCATGACGGATGCCCTGCTTGAGATGACCGCAAAGGGCTTCGGCTGCGTCGGCATCACCGATGCGCGCGGGCAACTGGTCGGCATCATCACCGACGGCGATTTGCGCCGCCACATGCGCAATAATCTGCTGGACGCCAAGGTCGACGAGGTCATGACGCGCGCGCCCAAGACGGTGCGTCCCGATCAGCTCATCAGCGAGACGCTGGAATTGCTCAATTCGATGAAGGTCACGGCGCTGTTCGCGGTCGAAGCCGGCAAGCCGGTCGGCGTCATCCACGTCCACGATCTGCTGCGCGCGGGCGCCGCCTGATCAGCGCGCCGTCGCCTCCACGGCAAGCTTGACCTGCTCCACCGCCGGCGGCTCGCCGTCCGTTCCCAGGATCGCCATTTGCCCGGAGCCGACCGGACCGGTCAGGCTGGGCTTGCTGCCGGCAAAGATCGCGACCAACGGCACACCCAGCGCCGCCGCCAGATGAAGAAGGCCGGTATCGACCCCGACCACGAATTGCGCGCCGGCAATCAGGCGGACGACCGCATCGAGCGGCATGCGTTCGGGCACAAGTGCGCGCGGCAATGCCTTGGCGATCCGCTCGCTGCGGGCGCGTTCGTCTTGCGTGCCCCACGGCAGCACGAGATCGATATCCCGGCGCGCGAGCGCTTGCCCCAATGCGATCCAGTTTTCTTCCGGCCATTGCTTCTCGGGCCGCGCGGTCGCATGCAGCAGCACCGCATAGCGCGAGGCCGCCGCCAGGCGCGAGCGCTCAAGCCCGAAATCCGGCGCGCCCTGCGGCGTGAAGCCGAGCGCCATGCCGGTCAATATGCGGTTGCGTTCGACCGCGTGCAGATCGCGGCTCACGCGATGGCGCCTGTCGTAGAACACCGACGCAAGCGGCTCGCGGATGCTCGATGCGTCATAGCCGTGCCGCAAGCCTTTTGCGACGCGCGCGGTCAGGCCCGAGCGCAACAGGCCCTGGCTGTCCACGATCGCGTCGTAGCGCTGGGCACGGATGGCGCGCATGCTTTGGGCAATCTCACGCAGCGTCGCCGGCGCATGGAGCGATTTCCGCCAGCGCCGCCACGCCACCGGGATGACCGCGTCGACCGCAGGATGCAAGCCCACGAGCGGGGCGAACGCCTCCTCCACCAGCCAGGTAAAGCGGGCGCCGGGACGCTGCTGGCGTGCTTCGGTCATCGCCGGCATGTGATGAATCACATCTCCGAGTGACGACGTCTTGATGAAAAGAATGTCGGCCATGGCGCGTTTACGCCGATCATATACCGATCATTAAGCATGGCCGCCAGAACCATGATCCCCGCCCGAAAGCCTTAATTCTCCTTCACCGTTTGCCCGCTAGCCATTCCGGGGAGGCAGGGGCATGACCATTCTGGTGACGGGCGGCGCCGGTTATATCGGCAGCCACATGGTGCACGAACTCGTCGACACCGGCGAGCCGGTGGTCGTGCTCGACAATCTGTCGACCGGGTTCCGCTTCCTGATCCCCGGAGCGGTCCCCTTCGTCGCCGGCTCGACCGGCGACCGCGAGCTGGTGACCAAGACCATCGCCCGCTACGGCGTCACGGCGATCATCCATTTCGCGGCCTCGATCGTGGTGCCGGAATCGATTGCCGATCCGCTCGGCTATTACCGCAACAACACGATGAACACCTGCGCCCTGCTCGATGCCGCGATCGAGGCAGGTGTGCGGCAATTCATCTTTTCCTCTACCGCCGCCGTCTACGGCAACGCCGACGGCGCGCCGGTGCGCGAGGATGCACCGACGCTGCCGATTTCGCCCTACGGCTCCTCGAAACTGATGTCCGAAATCATGCTGCACGATACCGGCAAGGCGCATGGGCTGCGCTTCGTGGTGCTGCGCTATTTCAATGTCGCCGGCGCCGATCCCAAGCAGCGCACCGGCCAGGCGACGCCAGCCGCCACGCATCTAATCAAAGTCGCCTGCGAGGCGGCGCTCGGCAAACGTCCCAAGCTCGATGTTTTCGGTACCGACTATCCGACGCCGGACGGCACCTGCGTGCGCGACTACATCCACGTCAGCGATCTTGCGCGCGCGCATTCGGCGGCGCTCGGCTATCTGCGCCGTGGCGGCGATAGCGTGACACTCAATTGCGGTTACGGTCACGGCTCCTCCGTGATCGAAGTGATCGCGGCAGTGCGTCGCGCGAGCGGACATGACTTTCCGATTGCTGTGGCCGGCCGCCGCGCCGGCGATCCGGCTGCTCTCGTGGCCAATGTCGATCGCATTCGCGCCACACTGGATTGGCGTCCGCAATACGCGAACCTCGACACCATCGTTGCCCACGCTTTTGCGTGGGAACAGCGATTACCGGGCCGGCGCGCCACGACAACGGCATGATCGCGCGGAGCATCGCGATTTAACCGGATTTTGGCTTGAAAATTCCCCTTGGCACGGGCAAGGAGACGACCGTCCCTGCAAACCGTGCCATAATCGAGCCCGACCGAGGGCAGATGAACGATCAAAGCTATTCAACGGCTGCCGACGAGAATTATCGCCCGCGCACCCTGATCAAGCGGCTGCTCACCGAACAAGGGCTGACGCATTGGCGCAAATACGCGGTCGCATTCGTTCTGATGGCGATCTCGGCCGGCTGCACGGCGTTCAGCGCCTATTTGATCGGCGACGTCATCAATCAGACCTATGTCAATCATGATCTGGCCGCCATCATCGTCCTCGGCGGCGTCACCGTCCTGCTGTTTGCCGCCAAGGGGCTAGCGACATACGGGCAGAGCGTCGTGCTCTCTTACATCGGTAACCGCATCGTCGCCGACAATCAGCGCGCGGTCTTCGCCAAGCTGCTCAATGAAGGCATCGGGTTCTTCTCCGACCGCCATTCGACCGAATTCATCGCGCGGATCAGCGCCGGCGCCGCTGCCGCCACGCAGGTCATCAACCTGCTGGTCACTTCGTTTGGCCGCGATTTGCTGTCGCTGATCGGGCTGGTGACGGTGATGGTGGTGCAGGACCCGCTGATGTCGTTCTTCAGCTTCGTGGTGGCGCCGCCGGCATTCCTGGTGCTGCGCAAGCTGATCCGCCGCATCTACTCCATCGCGCGCAGCCAGTTCGACGGCGGCACCCGCATCATGGAAACGCTGCAGGAGACCTTGCAGGGCATCCGCATCGTCAAGGCCTTCACGCTCGAAGACATCATGCGCGAACGCTTCGACCGCAATGTCGCGGCCGTCGAGTACGAGGCCAACAAGATGGCGCGCGTCTCCAGCCGCGCCAGCCCCTTGATGGAAACGCTCGGTGGATTCGCCATCGCCATCGCGATCACCTATGGCGGCTACCGCGTGATCAACACCGGCGCGACCCCCGGGCAATTCGTCTCGTTCATCACCGCCTTCCTGCTGGCGTATGAGCCGGCCAAGCGGCTCGCCCGTCTCAACATCCAGCTCAACAGCGGGCTCGTCGGCGTGCGCGTTCTGTTCGAGGTGCTCGATTCGCCGCCGAGCGAAGCGCCTGACGGCACAAAGCCGGATCTGGCGATCAAGACCACGCGGCTCGAATTCGAACATGTCGATTTCGCCTACCGCGACGAGGAAGCGGTGCTGCGCGACTTGTCGTTCGTGGCGGAGCCCGGCAAGCTGACCGCGCTGGTTGGACCGTCCGGCGGCGGCAAATCCACCGTGTTCAATCTGATCATGCGCTTCTACGAGCCGGAGCGCGGCGCGATCTCCATCGGCGAGCAGGAAATCGCGCAGGTGTCGCGCCGCTCGTTGCGGCGGCATATCGCCTACGTTGGCCAGGACGTCTTCTTGTTCCGCGGCAGCGTGCGCGAGAATATCGAATTCGGCAAACCGGGCGCCAGCGATGACGAAATCGTGGCCGCCGCGAAGGCTGCCTACGCGCACGACTTCATCATGTCGTTTCCCAATGGCTACGATACGCCGGTCGGCGAGCATGGCTTGCAGCTGTCAGGCGGCCAGCGCCAGCGCGTCGCCATCGCGCGCGCGCTAATCAAGAATGCGCCGATCATCCTGCTCGACGAGGCGACCGCCGCGCTCGACTCCGAGTCCGAGCTGCAAGTGCGCGAGGCCATGGAGCATCTTTGCCAGGGCCGCACCACCCTCGCGATCGCGCACCGGCTGCACACGGTTTCGCATGCCGACTGCATCTACGTGGTCGAGGCCGGCCGTATCGTGGAATCCGGCCGGCACGAGGATTTGCTGCGCAAGGGCGGCCGCTACGCTTTATTCTACCGGCTCCAGCTCAAGGAGCAGGAACCGCGCGCGCCGGTCGCCGCCATCGCCACGACCGGTTAGCCACAGCAGGTAGAATCGGTTTCCAAAACAGGCTGCGACCATGTATTCTGCACTCGGATAAGGGGAGCTATTGCGTACAAGCGAATTGCGGGCATGTACCGGTAGCGTAGGTCAGTGCTGAAAAGTCAGGATTTGCTCGATCTTCCGGCCGGCGAGAGCGTAACGATCGCCGAGACCGCCTTGCAGCCGGCGCCGTTAACCACGGCGCCCGAGCTGTGCATCGTCATTCCCACCTACAATGAATGTGAAAACGTTCCCGTTCTGATCGAGCGCGTGCGCCGCGTGCTCAATGACGTTTCCTGGGAAATCATCATCGTCGACGACGACTCCGCGGACGGCACCGCCGACGTGGCGCGCTCGATCGGCGTCGCCGACGCCCGCGTGCGCTGCTTGCGGCGCGTCGGGCGTCGCGGCCTTTCCGGCGCCTGCGTCGAGGGCATGCTGGCGAGCCAGGCGCAATTTGCCGCGGTGATGGACGCGGACCTGCAACACGACGAATGGCTGCTGTTGCCGATGCTCGAGAAGCTGCGCGGCGGCGAGACCGACATCGTGATCGGCAGCCGCTACGCCGACGGCGGCGGCGCCAACGGATTTTCGACCCGCCGCAAATGGATGAGCGAGTTCGGCACCCGCATCGCCAATACGGTGATCGGCCGCAAGCTGAGCGATCCGCTCAGCGGCTTCTTCATGCTGCGCCGCGATGTGGTCGAGCGTTCCGCCCGCAAGCTGTCGACGCAGGGCTTCAAGATCCTGCTCGACATCGTCACCACCGCGGGCAAATCGCTGCGTATTGCCGAACTGCCGTACCAATTCGCGCCGCGCTATCGCGGCGCCAGCAAGCTCGATCCGCGCACCGCGTTCGATTACGCCGGCCTGGTGCTGGCCAAAGCGACCGCCGACATCGTGTCGCTGCGGTTTGCGTTTTTCTGTCTGGTCGGACTGGCCGGCATCGCCGTTCACTTCCTGACCCTGTCGGCGGGCGTCGAACTGTTCGGCATGCCGTTCGAATGGGCGCAGACGCTCGCCATCGTTGTCGCCATCGCGAATAATTTCGCGCTCAACAACATGATCACCTACCGCGATCAGCGCCTGACCGGCGCGCGCTACTTCACCGGCTTGCTGTGGTTTTACGTGATATCGAGCATCGGCGCGGTGTCCAATATGAGCGTCGGCCACTGGCTGTTCAGCCACGATCAGACCTGGTGGGCCGCCGGCCTCGGCGGCGCGGCCATGAGCGTGGTGTGGAACTACGTCATATCGTCGATGATCGTCTGGCGCAGCCGCTAACCGTTTCCGTTCACGCCGGCGCGGCGCTCGTCTGCCGCACATCGTTCCGCACAATCACGAAAGCCAGGAAGGCTTGCAGCGCCAGCGCGCTGAACACCAGAAAATTGTGAGCATAGGACCAGTCCGTCAAACGATGGCCCGCGATATCATTCGACGTCGCCGTTCCCAGAACGAAGCTCACCAGCAGCGTGACGATCGCCGGCATCCGCAATGACGCGTCCCGGATCGCGATCCCCGCCACCGTCATGTAAGGCAGCATGAGAAGAATATAGTGATAGCGGCTGGTCATCGGTGACAGCATCAGCATGGCGATGAGCAAGATCGAGCCGTCGACGGCGACGAAATCGTCGCGGCGAGACGACCGCAGCAGCAGCAATCCGATCGCCGCGACGTAAACCGCGCAGAGCGAATAGAGGATCAACGTCGCGTGTCGGGCGGCCGGCGTCCCCACGACCAGACGCGCCACCGTGCCATGAAACGAGTGGTTGAGGACATTGGCCCCCATCCAGGTCGGCCAAAAGCTCGCAGCGGTTTGTCGGTCGGCCAGCGCCGGCCCTGCGATCTGGCCCAGCCATTCCTGCAGATAATGCGGGCGCGCGCCCTCGAGCGCCGCATAGGCGTCGGGCAGCAGCCACAGACCCAGAAATACTACGGCGAATACCCCCGCTGCCACGAAGCGGCGCTTGACGATCAGATAGGGAAGGAACACCAGCGGCGTCGCCTTGATCGCCGCGGCCAACGCCAACAGAGCGCCGCCGCTCCAGTCGCGTTCCAAAAGGACTGCCCAAAGCCCGGCCAGCACGATCACGAAAGCCAGCGTGTCGTAGGCCTGGTATTCGAGCACGGCGAGTACGAATTTGAGACTGAGCAGAAGCGTGACAACGCGAAGCCAGGCGAGATCGCGCTCGCTCCAGCGGCCAGGCAAGAGCGACATCACCAGTCTTTCGGAAATGACGAAACAGCCGGCGCTCGCCGCGATCGAGATCACATACCAGAGCGCCACCCGCGCACCCATCGGCATCAACGCGAAGGGCGCCATCAGGAACCCAAAAACCGGCGGATAGCTGAACAATTCGGCGCATTGACGCAGCGGCTCGCCATGCACGATGCAATCACCTGCCTGCGGATAGACGACCATGCCGACCGGGTCTTTGGCAAAGCGCGGGAAATAGGCCGCCGCCGCGATGACCAGCGAAATCCACGGCCCGTAGCGGCGCAGCATCTCGTTCCGGGTCATACGGCTTTTCACCTTGTTCGTTCAGAGATAATACGATACCGGATGGCCCGCAAAGCCAGCTATAACTTCAATCGGCACAATCTGAAAGGCAAGACTCGTCATGAGCGCGGACTACGTCATTCCGCCGCCGCCACAAGCGACAATCGCGGTCGCTGGCTCGGCCAAGGTCTTTCCGGTTCGCCGCATCTGGTGCGTCGGACGTAATTACATCGAGCACATCCGCGAGATGGGACAGGACGAGCGCGCGCCGCCGTTCTTCTTCGCAAAGCCCGCGGACGCCATCGTGCCGGATGGCGGCACGGTGCCCTACCCCTCGCTCACCAAGGACATGCATCACGAGGTCGAGCTTGTCGTCGCGCTCAAGAGCGGCGGCCGCAACATTCCGGTCAACAAAGCCAATGATTGTATCTGGGGCTACGCGGTCGGCATCGACCTCACGCGCCGCGACTTGCAGATCGCCTCGCGCGAGGTGAAACGGCCATGGGAAGTCGGCAAGGCCTTCGATCATTCCGCGCCCTGCGGACCGCTCAAGCCCGCAAGCGAGATCGGCCACCCGAGCAAGGGCAAGATCACGCTCAAGGTCAACGGCAAGATTCGCCAGGACGGCGATCTCAATCAGATGATCTGGAACGTGCCGGAGACGATCTCGAAGCTTTCCGAAATGGTCGCGCTCGAGGCCGGCGACATCATCATGACCGGCACGCCGTCGGGCGTCGCCGCCACCGTCCCCGGCGACAAGATCGAGTGCGAGGTCGAAGG
>DATATS010000080.1:0-3236 GCA_036268675.1 Pseudolabrys sp. | reverse complement strand
CTCGGCAATATTCATCCGCGCCCGCCGGCGGTGCGCGTGTTCGACGCCGGCGTCGGCGACGGCACGGTGCTCGCGCGCGTCATGCGTTCGATGCACGACCGCTTCCCCACCATGCCGTTCTACATCGTCGGCAAGGAAATCAGCCTCGAGGACATTCGCCTGACACTGCACAAGATGGCGGACCGCTTCATCGAGCATCCCTCGACCGTGCTGGTGCTCACCAATCTGGCTTACGCCGAAGCGCCGTCGCTTGCCGTAAAGTCGCTGTCCGCCGCCGCCAGTCTGGTGTGGAAAGAGCTGCCGATGGACGGCAATACCGCGCACAGTTTCGAGGAGCAGATCACCGGCCTGGAGCCGTTCCTCGCCGAAAACTGGAAAGCGAAAGTTTCACCCAAGAGCGGCAATCCGGTTTACGAACGCCCGGTCATTCTGGTGATTTACCGCAACGACCACAAATTCCTGCTCGACCAGATCGTGCCGAAGCCCGGCGGCGCGGTCGCCGATTACGATCTGGTCATCGCCTCGCAGCCTTATCGCGCGCGCGCGTCGCTCGAATTCAAGGCCAAGCGCGTGCTGGCGCCGCTTGCGCGCGCGCTCGGGCCAGGTGGTCGCATGATCGCGATCCATTCCTACGGCCACGATCCGGGCATGGAAATCATCCACAAGGTGTGGCCGAACGACAATCCGTTCACCCACAGTCGGCACGAGTTGCTCAAGGAAATAAAGCACGAACTGGGCGCCGCCGGCCGCGACCTGAATTTCAATGCCTATGCCGATCAGCGCTCGCTGTTTCGTTACGACATGCACACGCTGCCGTCGGAAATCTCGTCCTCGATCGGAACCTCGACGCTGCTGGCGGCCTGGAACGCGGCGATTTACGTCGCGCAAATCGAGGACGACCGCCTGTCCGACGTCAACAGCGACCGTCGCTACATCGAGGCCACGCGCGATGTGCTGCAAAAGCACGGCGGGCTGTGGTTCTACGACGAGTCTTTCGTGATTTCGCATCGACGAGAGTGAGCGGCGGGCCGCGCATGAACTCAGGTTTTCTCGCGCGTGCGTTTTCGCTTGAGGCAACGCGGCCGAGCGCTTCCGAAATTGCCGCGCTGGCCGAGATCGTTCCGCGCGATACCCCGGTCTATTTCTCCGCCGTGCCGACGATTACGCCGCACGAACTCGTCGCCGCCGCGGCCGCATTGCGCAAAGCGGGCCTCGAGCCGGTCATCCACATCGCCGCGCGGCGCGTTCGCGCGGCTGACGATTTGCGGGATTTGCTCGCGCGCCTGCGCGGCGAAGCCGACATAAGGCGTCTGCTTGTGGTCGGCGGCGACGTCGATACGCCGGGCCCCTTCGCCGATGCGCTTGCGGTCATCCAGAAAGGCAATTTGCGCGCCGCCGGCATCGAGGAAATCGGCATCGGCGCCTATCCGGAAGGCCATCCGCGCATTGCACCGGCCCGGTTGGAAGCGGCGCTCGACGCCAAGATCGCGCAGGCCAAAGCGCAAGGTCTCGGCGTGCACATCGTCAGCCAGTTCTCGTTTTCGCCCGATCGCATCCTCGCCTGGGTTGGGCAGTTGCGCGCCTGCGGCATCACGCTGCCGGTCAAGATCGGCATGGCGGGGCCGACCAGCGTGCCGGGGCTCATCCGCTATGCACGGCGCTGCGGCGTCAACGCCTCGCTGCGCGGGTTGATGTCGGGCGCGGGCGCCTCGCTGATCGGCCATGTCGGGCCCGAGCGCATCCTGTCTGCGCTTTCCCAAGCCGGCGGGCTGGGCGATGTCGCGCCGCATTATTTTTCATTCGGCAGCATGGTTGAAACCGCGCGCTTTGCATGCGAAGCGTCGGCGGGACGCCACGGTGCCGGCCATGCTATGGCTCGACCCAATTAAAATCCGCGACCAGCGGGCGCTACCCGGAGGAACGACCATGCAGAGAACCAAGCCGCCATTCCGCGCCGACGAGGTCGGCAGTCTCTTGCGCACCGCGCCGATCAAGGATGCGCGCGCCAAACGCGAGAAAGGCGAGATCACTGCGGCCGACCTTGCCGAGGTCGAGGACGCCGAAATCATAAAGATCATCAAGAAGCAGGAAGAGGCCGGGCTCAAACTCGCCACCGACGGCGAATTCCGACGCTCCTGGTGGCATTTCGATTTCTACGGAGCGCTCGACAACGTCGAGATTTACGAGCTCGACCACGGCATCCAGTTCCAGGGCGTGCAGACCAAACCGCGCAGCATCAAGGTCACCGGAAAGATCGGCTTCTCCAATCATCCGATGATCGAGCACTTCAAGTTTCTCAAGGCGCACACCAAAGTGACGCCCAAGATGTGCATCCCGGCGCCGAGCACGTTCCACTTCCGGCTCGAGCCTAATGCGGTGAGCAAGAGCGCCTATGCCTCGCGCGATGCCATCTTCGACGATCTTGCGATGGCCTATCAGAATGCGATCAAGGCTTTCTATGCCGCCGGCTGCCGCTATCTGCAGTGGGATGACACCGCTTGGGCCTATCTCTGTTCGAAAGACGAATTGAAGAAGGCGAAAGACCGCGGCCTCGACGTCGATCATCTGCAGGAGACCTACACCAAGTGCATCAACAAGGCGCTTGAGGCCAAGCCCGCCGACATGACAATCACCACGCATGTTTGCCGCGGCAATTTCCGTTCTACCTTCATCTCGTCCGGCGGCTACGAACCGGTGGCGGAAAGCCTGCTCGCCAAGTGCAATTACGACGGCTACTTCCTCGAATACGACACCGACCGCGCCGGCGGCTTCGAACCGCTGCGCTTTGTGCCCAAGGGCAACAAGGTCGTCGTGCTCGGCCTCGTCACGTCCAAGTCGGGCCGGCTGGAGCCGCGCGACGACGTCAAGAAGCGCATCCAGGAAGCGACCAAACATGTCGCGCTCGACCAGCTCGCGCTGTCGCCGCAATGCGGCTTCGCCTCGACCGAGGAGGGCAACGTGCTGGCCGAGGACGAGCAATGGGCGAAGCTCAAAATGATCGTCGAATTGGCCGAGGAAGTTTGGGGTAAATAGTCGTCGTCCCCGCGAAGGCGGGGACCCAGCAATCCCGGTATTTCCGAAATAGCGAGACCGGTGTTTACTGGATGCCCGCCTTCGCGGGCATGACAGTAGAAAGTGTCGGGGCAATTCGATGCCGGGAATCGTCGAAAACAAAGTCGCCATCGTCACCGGGGCCGGGCGCGGCATCGGGCGCGCGATCGCCGAGATGCTGGCGC
>DATATS010000079.1:0-9064 GCA_036268675.1 Pseudolabrys sp. | reverse complement strand
CTTTTCGAGTTCGGCCGAATTCGATGCTGCGCTCATCGCCGAGCGGCGGGCCGCCGGCATTTACGGGCCGCGCCGTCATCGCAAGCAGTTGCTCGTGACCGCTGCCGGCATCGCCGCGGCAGTCGCGGTGCTCGTCCTGCTGATCGTCTGAAAAAACTCCCGTAAAGAAAACGGGCGCTCCCCGCGAGGAGCGCCCGAGAAGTTGCATCGGCAAGTGTCTTGACCTGCGCGATGTTTGGGAGGGAACGCTTACGCCGAATAGTACATGTCGAACTCGACCGGATGCGGGGTGTGCTCGAAGCGGATTACTTCCTGCATCTTGAGGTCGATGTATGATTCGATGAAGTCGTCGTCGAACACGCCGCCCACGGTGAGGAACGCGCGGTCTTGGTCGAGTTCGCCGAGCGCCTGACGGAGCGAGCCGCACACCGTCGGGATATTTTTCAATTCGGACTTCGGCAGATCGTAGAGATCCTTGTCCATCGCTGAGCCCGGATCGAGCTTGTTCTTGACGCCGTCGAGGCCGGCCATCGCCATCGCCGCAAAGCCGAGATAGGGATTGCAGAGCGGATCGGGGAAACGCACCTCGACGCGCTTGGCCTTCGGGTTGGTGGTGTAGGGAATGCGGCACGACGCCGAACGGTTGCGCGCCGAGTAGGCGAGCAGCACCGGCGCCTCGAAGCCCGGCACCAGACGCTTGTAGGAGTTGGTGGTCGGGTTGGTGAAGGCGTTGATCGCCTTGGCGTGCTTGATGATGCCGGCGATGTAGGAGAGGCAAGTCTCCGACAGGTCGGCATATTTGTTGCCGGCAAACACCGGCTTGCCCGCTTTCCAGATCGACTGATGGCAGTGCATGCCGGAGCCGTTGTCGCCATAGATGGGCTTGGGCATGAAGGTCGCGCTCTTGCCGTAGATCTGCGCCACCTGTTGGATGCAATACTTGTAGATGATCAGCCGGTCGGCCATCACGGTGAGCGGCGCGAACTTCAGGCCAAGCTCGTGCTGGGCGGACGCCACTTCGTGGTGATGCTTCTCGACCACGCAACCCATGCGCGCCATGGCGCCGAGCATTTCCGAACGCATATCCTGCGCGGAATCCTGGGGCGGCACCGGGAAGTAGCCCTTCTTGGTGCCGACGCGGTGGCCCAGATTGCCGCCTTCGTATTCGGTGGCGGAATTGGACGGCAGTTCGATCGAGTCGAGCCTGAAGCCGGTGTTGTAGGGCTCGGCCGAAAACTTGACGTCGTCGAACACGAAGAATTCGGCTTCGGGGCCGAAGAAGATGGTGTCGCCGACACCCATCGACTTGACCATGCCCTCGGCCTTCTTGGCGATGCTGCGCGGATCGCGGTTGTAGGGCTCGCCCGTGGTCGGCTCGAGCACGTCGCAGATCAGCGACAGGGTGGTCTCGGCAAAGAACGGATCGATGCAGGCGGTGGATGGATCCGGCATCAGATTCATGTCGGACTCGTTGATCGCCTTCCAGCCGGCGATCGACGAGCCGTCGAACATCTGGCCTTCGGCGAATGTCTCTTCCTCGATCATCGAGACATCGAAAGTGACGTGCTGCCACTTGCCGCGCGGATCGGTAAACCGGAAATCGACGTATTTGACGTCGTTATCCTTGATAGTCTTCATGACTTCTTTGGCTGTCGTCATGCATTCCCCCTTTTTTCATGAAAATTGCCGCGAGGACTTTTGCCCCGCGGTCTAGATGGCGTCGGTGCCGGACTCGCCCGTCCGGATCCGGATGGCTTCCTCAATCGTGGATACGAAAATCTTGCCGTCTCCGATCCGGCCGGTCTGGGCGGCGCGCCGGATCGCTTCGATCGCCTTCTCCACCATGTCGTCGCCCAGCACGATTTCGATTTTCACCTTGGGGAGAAAATCGACGACGTATTCGGCGCCGCGGTAGAGCTCCGTGTGTCCCTTTTGCCGCCCGAAGCCCTTGGCTTCGGTGACGGTGATGCCTTGCAGTCCGACCTCCTGCAGCGCCTCCTTCACTTCATCCAGTTTGAAGGGCTTGATGATGGCCTCGATTTTTTTCATTGCCTTTTCCTTCCCCCCAACCCCACCGCAATCATCGGCCGGGGTCGCGCTACCCGATAGCAGAACCCGTGCCAAGCCGGAGAAGCCTTAATATCCGTGTTCCGGCAGATGCTTAGACTGAGGATTGGCAGCCGTGGTCCGGCCTGCCTCAGGTTGGGTGCCCGGCAATTAAGCACCCTGCATAAACTTTTGCCAGCGGGCGGAGACGTGTTGCGTTGCAATCGATTAGCCCGAATTGTCGGCCTTCCGGCGCGCCGATAAGGTCACTGGCAATGGACGAATTGCTCACGACCGCCGAAATGGCGGAGGCCGACCGGCTGACGATCGCGGGCGGGACCCCCGGCATTGCGTTGATGGAAAATGCCGGCCGGGCGGTCGCCGATGCCGCGGCCGCCATGCTGCAAGGCCGTGGCGTGCTGGTGGTGGCGGGGCCCGGCAACAATGGCGGCGACGGTTTCGTGGCCGCCCGGCTGCTGGCCGAGCGCGGCCATGCGGTGAGGGTCGCTTTCGTCGGCGACAAAGCACGATTGACGGGCGATGCGGCGCTTGCAGCCAGGCGCTGGAGCGGGCCGCTTGAACTCGCGACGCCCCCCGCCGTGACGGGGCAGGAGATGATCGTCGATGCATTATTCGGCGCCGGGCTGAGCCGGCCGGTCGAGGGCCTGCCGCGCGCCATGATAGTGGCGATCAATGAAAGCCCTGCTCCCGTACTCGCGGTCGATCTGCCGAGTGGCGTGAATGGCACCACCGGCGCGGTGATGGGGCTTGCGGTCGAGGCTGACCGCACGGTGACTTTCTTCCGCCGCAAGATCGGCCATGTGCTGCTGCCGGGGCGGGCGCATTGCGGCACGCTCGAGGTCGCCGACATCGGTATTCCGGCAACCGTGCCGGCAGCGATCAAGCCAAAGGCTTCTATGAACCGACCGGCGTTGTGGGGCGAGGCGTTTCCCCACCCACGCATTGACGGCCACAAATATGCGCGCGGCCATGCGGTGGTGGTGTCAGGCGAGATTTCCTCGACCGGCGCCGCCCGCCTGGCGGCGCGCGGCGCCTTGCGGGCGGGCGCGGGGCTGGTGACGATTGCCAGCCCGCGCGATGCGCTTGCCGTGAATGCGGCGGCTAATCTCGCCATCATGGTGCGGCCGGTGGATGGGTCCGCCGAATTGGCCGAGTTCCTCATCGACCGGCGGCGTAATGCGATTGTGCTGGGGCCGGGCGGCGGCGTGGGCGAGGCCATGCGGGCGCAGGCCCAGGCAGCGCTCGCCAGCGGTGCGGCGGTGGTTTTGGATGCCGACGCCCTGACCAGCTTCCTGCCGGCGCCCTTGGCCGGCCTGATCGCGGGCCAAAGGGGGCGCGAGGTGGTCGTGACGCCGCACGAAGGCGAGTTCGCGCGGCTTTTTAAAGCGATAGACGAAGATATTGCGGTTGAAGCAAAAATTGAGAAAGCGCGCGCAGCCGCCTACGCCAGCGGCGCAATCGTTCTTCTGAAGGGTGCCGACAGCGTCGTCGCGGCGCCCGATGGCCGTGCTTGCGTAGCCGACAATGCGCCGCCGACGCTTGCCACCGCCGGCTCCGGCGACGTGCTGGCCGGCATGATCGGCGGCCTGCTGGCGCAGGGCATGCCGGCGTATGAAGCGACCGCCGCGGCGGTCTGGCTGCATGGCGAGGCCGGCGCGAGCTTCGGTCCCGGCCTCATTTCGGAAGACCTGCCCGACGCTTTGCCCGGTGTTTATCAGCGGCTGTTCGCGGCGTTGGCGAGCGGGCGCGCATCGTCGTAGGCAAGCTCCATCGTTCCAGCCGGCGCAACCGGTTCATGGCCCCTCAGGGGGAGCGGACAATGCGGAATATGATCCTAACGTATGGCGGAATTCAGTCCTATGAGATGCGGGCGATCTTTATCCATAAGCCATGCTATAAGCCGCGCCGCCCGACCGGCGGCGCAAGCGTCAGGCCGCTGCTTGATCTTGCGCTTTCGGGGCCCGGTGCGTTAAGCCGTGGCCGGATTTCGATGCCGGATGGAAGTCCTTTGATGGCCCTTTGCGGGCGTGGCGGAATTGGTAGACGCGCGGGATTTAGGTTCCCGTGACGAAAGTCGTGGGGGTTCAAATCCCTCCGCCCGCACCACGCCGAGGGGCCGTTCAATCCCACGGGCGCTGCGCTTTCAGGGGTCGGGTCGGACGCGCGGCGTGTACAGGATGCGAAAAGTCGTAAAAAGAGAAAAGTGTGAGCAATGCAAGTAACCGAAACGCTGTCCGACGGCCTGCGCCGCGAATACAAAGTGGTGGTCGCCGCCGCCGAACTTGACGCCAAGGTCAATGCGCGCCTGGACGAGCTCAAAGGCAACGTCCGCATCGACGGCTTCCGCCCTGGCAAGGTGCCGGTCGCCCACCTCAAGCGCCTCTACGGCAAATCGGCCATGGCCGAGGTGATCGAGGCAGCCGTGCGCGACACCAACAGCCAGATCGTCAGCGAGCACGGCTTCAAACTCGCCGCCGAGCCCAAGGTCACGCTGCCGACCGAGGAGGGCGCGATCGAGCAGTTGATCGCGGGCAAGAGCGATCTCAATTACACCATGGCGCTCGAGATCGTGCCGGAGATCAAGCTCGCCGATTTCAAGAGCATCAAGCTCACGAGGCTGACGAGCGACGTCGATGACGCCGAAGTCGAGCAGGCGATGACGGGGATCGCCGAGCAGAACAAGCCCTTTTCACCGCGCGCCGCGGGCGAAAAAGCCGAGACCGGCGACCGCGTCATCATCGACTATGCCGGCAAAATTGGTGGCGAAGCCTTCGAAGGCGGCGAGGGCCAGGACGCTCCCGTACTTATCGGCTCCAACACCTTCATCCCCGGCTTCGAGGACCAACTCATCGGCATTACCGCCGGCGAAAGCCGCACGCTGAGGGTGACGTTCCCGGCGCATTATCAGGCCGAGCACCTCGCCGGCAAGGACGCCGAGTTCGGCGTCACCGCCAAGTCGGTCGAGACGCCTGGCAAAGTTGCGCTCGACGACGAATTCGCCAAGTCGCTCGGCCTGGAGTCGCTCGCCAAGCTGCGCGAGGCGGTCAAGGATCGGATCGTGCGCGAACATGCCGGCGCGTCACGCCAGAGGCTCAAGCGCGCGCTGCTCGACGAACTCGACAAGCGCCATCAATTCGAGCCGCCGCCCTCGCTGGTCGAGGAGGAATTCGACCGCGTGTGGAAATCCGTGCAGCAGGAAATGGAGAACGAGAAAAAAACCTTCGCCGACGAGGGCACCACCGAGGAGAAGGCCAAGGCCGAATACCAGGCTATCGCCGCCCGCCGCGTGCGGCTCGGCCTGGTGATCGCCGAGATCGGCGAGAAGAACAACATCAACGTGACCGAGGATGAATTGAACCGCGTCGTCATGGAACGCGTGCGCCAGTTTCCCGGTCAGGAGCAGCGGGTGTTCGACTATTACCGGCAGAACCCGCAGGCCATCGCCGGCTTGCGCGCGCCAATCTACGAGGAAAAGGTGGTCGACTTCCTGCTCGAACTCGCCGACGTGACCGAAAAGAAGGTCCCGCGCGAGGAGCTTTACAAGGACGACGACGAATCGGCGGCCTGAGCGCACTAGCGTCCGAGGGCTCGTGCCAAGGGCTTGTGCTTTGTCTTTTCGGAAATAGATCAGCGGCCGGCGCGGTTGCGGCTAATCTAGCGGCCGTGATTCGCGCACGCTTTCAGTTTTTGGAGCCACGATGAAAGACCCCCTCGAAACCTATATGCAGCATCTGGTCCCCATGGTGGTCGAACAGACCAACCGTGGCGAGCGGGCCTATGACATCTATTCGCGGCTGCTCAAGGAACGCATCATCTTCATCACCGGCGGGATCGACGACCATGTGGCGACGCTGGTGGTGGCACAACTGCTGTTTCTCGAAGCGGAAAATCCCAAAAAAGAAGTCTCGATGTACATCAACTCGCCGGGCGGGGTGGTGACGTCGGGCCTGGCGATCTACGACACCATGCAGTTCGTGCGCCCGCCGGTTTCGACGCTGTGCATCGGGCAGGCTGCTTCCATGGGCTCGCTCCTGCTTGCCGCCGGCGCCAAGGATCTTCGTTTTGCCCTGCCGAACGCGCGCATCATGGTCCACCAGCCGTCCGGCGGCTTCCAGGGTCAGGCCACCGACATCATGCTGCACGCGCAAGAAATCCTGAACCTGAAGAAACGACTCAACGAGATTTATGTGCACCACACCGGTCAGTCGCTGAAGAAGGTTGAGGACGCGCTCGAGCGCGATTTCTTCCTTACCGCGGATGCGGCGAGGGATTTCGGGCTGGTGGACAAGGTGATTGCGCGCCGGCCGGAAGAAATGCTCCCCAAACCCGCCTGAGGCGCGCGCTTTTGAAGGTTCCATCGGCGCCCCGCGAAGTCGGGGGATGACGCCGGAACTGCGGCTTTCGCCGCGACAGTTGAGCGGGCATTATCGTTAATAGATTCTTGATTATCACGTCGTTAGCATGCTTCGCTTATGGTGGGAGAGGATCGGGATTGCGGGCCACCCGGGTAACAGGTCCGCCGTATTGGCGTAACGGCGCGAAACTTGCTTCGTTCGTGATGCCGCGTTAGGCGGATGTTTCGGGATCGAAGCGCTGGCGCAAAGTACGGACGCGTGTGACGGAGAATGGAATGAGCAAAGTCGGCGGCGGCGATTCCAAGAACACACTGTATTGCTCGTTCTGCGGCAAGAGCCAGCACGAAGTGCGCAAGCTCATTGCCGGTCCGACGGTGTTCATCTGCGACGAATGCGTCGAACTGTGCATGGACATCATCCGCGAGGAAAACAAATCCTCGCTGGTCAAGTCGCGCGACGGAATCCCGACCCCGAAGGAAATCTGCAAGGTCCTCGATGATTACGTGATCGGTCAGCAGCACGCCAAGCGGGTGCTCTCTGTCGCCGTGCACAACCACTACAAGCGGCTCAACCACCAGACCAAGCATAACGACGTCGAGCTCGCGAAGTCCAACATCCTGCTGATCGGGCCGACCGGTTCGGGCAAGACGCTGCTGGCGCAGACGCTGGCGCGTATCCTCGACGTGCCGTTCACGATGGCGGACGCGACCACGCTGACCGAAGCGGGTTACGTCGGCGAGGACGTGGAAAACATCATTCTGAAGCTGCTGCAGTCGGCCGACTACAACGTCGAGCGCGCGCAGCGCGGCATCGTCTATATCGACGAGATCGACAAGATTTCGCGGAAATCCGACAACCCCTCGATCACCCGCGACGTGTCGGGCGAGGGTGTGCAGCAGGCTTTGCTCAAGATCATGGAAGGCACCATCGCCTCGGTGCCCCCGCAGGGCGGCCGTAAGCATCCGCAGCAGGAATTCCTGCAAGTTGATACCACCAACATTCTGTTCGTCTGCGGCGGCGCCTTCTCGGGGCTCGACAAGATCATCTCGGCACGCGGCCGCACATCCTCGATCGGCTTTGCCGCCAAGGTGCTGGCCCCCGAAGACCGCAAGCAGGGCGAGATCTTCCGCGAGGTCGAGCCTGAGGATCTGCTCAAATACGGGCTGATCCCGGAGTTCGTCGGCCGCCTGCCGGTGGTCGCGACCCTCGAAGACCTCGACGAGGCTTCGCTCAAGAAGATCCTGGTCGAGCCGAAGAACGCGCTGGTCAAGCAATACCAGCGACTGTTCGAGATGGAGTCTATCGATCTCACGCTCGCGGAAGAGGCGCTCGGCGCCATCGCGCGCAAGGCGATCGACCGCAAGACCGGCGCGCGCGGCCTGCGCTCGATCATGGAGGGCATCCTGCTCGATACCATGTTCGACCTGCCGAGCCTCGAAGGCGTCGAGGAAGTCGTGATCTCGCGTGAAGTCGTCGAGGGCACCGCCCGGCCGCTTTATATCTACGCCGACCGCAGCGACCGGACGGCCGAGCAGGGTAGCGCCAGCGCCTGATGTGAGTACCGCTGGCGTTCGTCGCGCCCGCGCGGAAAAGTCCTGCCGAATCGCGCTATCAGTGCCATTAACTGCGTTGTCCGGGACCGTTTTAACTTGAAAAACGGGCCTTACTTGCAGAGCCGTTAGCCTCACCATACGTATAGCGTCCGAAGCTTTCTCGCGTACGATAGATCGTAGATTCGGAGCGGGTGAGGGTTGCTCGACCTTCCATCCGCGGCGCGCCGGAGCAAATCACTCTCCTGTCGCGCCGCCTTGCCCGCTCAACCCGGCACTGTTCTTGCGATGCCGCAGCTCGCGGGTCCCCGGAACAGGGGCACAACAAAAGGACGACAGAAAATGACCACCAAGCCACGACCCACGCTGCAACCTGGCGAAACCCGGGCCTATCCGGTTCTGCCGCTGCGCGACATCGTGGTGTTCCCGCACATGATCGTTCCGCTCTTCGTCGGCCGTGAAAAGTCGATCAAGGCGCTGGAAGAAGTCATGCGCTCCGACACCTTCATCTTGCTTGCCACGCAGAAGAATGCCTCCGACGACGATCCGGCGACCGACTCGATCTTCGAGACCGGGACGTTGGCGAGTGTGTTGCAACTGCTCAAGCTCCCCGACAACACCGTCAAGGTGCTGGTCGAAGGCGTCACTCGCGCCAAGGTGCTCAAGTACACCGACCGCAGCGACTATTACGAGGCCGACGCCACCGTGATCGCCGACGATGTCGGCGAGCGCGTCGAGGCCGAGGCCATGGCGCGCTCGGTCGTCACCGAGTTCGAAAATTACGTCAAGCTCAACAAGAAAGTGTCGCCCGAAGTGGTCGGCGTGATCCAGCAGATCGAGGATTACGCCAAGCTCGCCGACACGGTCGCTTCACACTTGGCGGTCAAGATTCCCGACAAGCAGGACATCCTGGAGACGCCCACCGTCACCCAGCGCCTGGAAAAGGTGCTCGGCCTGATGGAGAGCGAGATTTCCGTGTTGCAGGTCGAAAAGCGCATCCGCACCCGCGTCAAGCGGCAGATGGAGAAGACCCAGCGCGAGTACTACCTCAACGAGCAGATGAAGGCGATCCAGAAGGAGCTCGGCGACGAG
>DATATS010000078.1:0-33787 GCA_036268675.1 Pseudolabrys sp. | reverse complement strand
TTGTTCCGCAGGGAGAAAACGTCACATGCGGGCGGCTTATTACGAGCGCAATGGTTCGGCGCGTGAGGTGATGCGGGTGGCTGAGGTCGAAACGCCGCAGGCCGGTCCCGGCGAAGTGCGCGTCAAGCTCGCGAGTTCGGGGGTCAATCCGTCCGACGTCAAATCGCGCCAGGGCGCGACCCGAAAAATCGCCTATCCCCGGGTGATCCCGCAAAGCGACGGCGCCGGCGTTATCGACCAGGTCGGCGACGGCATCGCCGAATCGCGCGTCGGCGAGCGTGTCTGGCTCTGGAACGGGCAATGGAAACGCCCGTTCGGCACCGCCGCGGAATATATCGCGCTGCCGGCCGCGCAGGCCGTTCGGCTGCCGGACAAAGTGAGCTTCGAGGCGGGCGCATGTCTCGGAATCCCGGCCATGACGGCGATCCATGCCGTCACGCTTGCAGGCGCTGACAAGGGCACCACATTGCTGATTTCAGGCGGCGCCGGTTCTGTGTCGCAATATGCCATCCAGTTCGCGAAAGCCGCCGGCGCCACCGTCATCACCACCATATCCTCGCCGGAGAAGGCGGATGCCGCGCGCGAGGCCGGCGCCGACCATTCGATCGACTACAAACGTGAGAATGTCGGCAAACGCATCATGGAGATCACCGGCAAGCGCGGCGTGGACGCGTTGATCGAGATGGACTTGTCGGCCAATGCCAAGCTGATCCCTGGGGTGCTGCGGCCAAAGGGCAGCGTCATCGTCTATGGCACCGGGCCGGAAGCAACGATTCCTGCGGCGTTCTGTCTGGTCAACACCGTCCGCCTGCAATTTTTTGTCGTTTACGAGCTCGACACAAGTGAACGCCAGCGTGCTATCGCCGCGATCAATCGCGCGCTGTCCGACGGCAAGTTGCTTAACCGCGTGGCGCAGCCGACTTATCCGCTCGACGACATCGCCGGCGCGCATGAGGCGGTGGAGCGCGGAACCATCGGCAACGTCATCGTGGCTCCGTGAGCGAGCCGGATCAGAAACCGCCCGTATCTGCGCTCGACCGGTTTCGTGTCCTGCTTAAATGCGGATTTATCGTGCTGGTTGCAATCGCTCTCGGCGGCTATGGAATCCTGGTCGCCGCACGCCTGATTGCAAAGGTGCAATGGTAGGCGTCAGGCGCCGGCGGGCGCCACTTCGGCATCCTTGAAGCCGGCGGCGTCGAGTGCGCGCCGCACCAGACCGGATTTTTTGGCATCTTCAATCAGCGCGCTCGCGACGTTCAGCGCGGCCCCCCTGCCCTTGGGCACCGCGATGGCAATTCCGGTCTGCTGGAAGTCGCCCGACAGCACGCGCGCGCCCGGCAGTTGCGGCAACAAGCCGGCGAGTGAATCGTGGGTCAGCGCGAAGGCATCGCCGTCACCTTTGCGCGCCCGTTCAACCATAAGATCGACGCCCGCCACCTCCTCGAAGGCCGCCTGCGGCGCGGTGCGATGAGCACTGCGCCCGGTGGTGGTGTTGGCGATGGCGACGATGCGTACGCCAGGCCGGTTGACTTCGTCGATGCTTTGGATTTTCGAGCCCGCCGGGACCAGATAGGTGCTCTCGATGATGAAATAGGGCGGGCCGAGATCGACCCGCTTGGCTCGCTCGGCATCGCGCGGCATGAAGGCGACGTCGCAGCTGCCGGCCTCAACCGCGTCGGTGACCTGGCCCGAATTCGAAAAAACCTGCAATTCGAGTGGCAGCTTGAGCGTATCGGCAAAGGCGCGCAGCAGATCGACGGTGACGCCACGCACCGCCCCGTCCCCTTGCTTCGTGACAAAGAAGGTGGACCCGGCAGGCGCCGTCACCACGCCGCCGCGCAGTTTTCCGGTGGGGGCGACCGCTTTGATGTCGTCTTGTGTCGGCATGGCCATGGCGTCTAGCACGCGGCAATGGACGCCGTCACCATCTGCTCGCGGCGCGCCGTAATGCTAATATCCCGCTATGATAGCGCGGCGGGAGATTTCGATTCGGGAGACGGTCCATGCGGTTCATTTTCGGCGTCGTCGTCGGCGCGGCGCTCATACTCGGCGTAGCCTATCTGCACGACAACGGCAGGCTGCATTTCGGTCCACAGGGGGCGTTCGTGAATTGGAGCACGGTGCTCGCCATCATCGGGCGCTAGCTCAAAACTTCTCCACCCACGGCCGCAGCTCAATCTCGTGCGACCAGGCGCTGCGCGGCTGGTTGAGCACGGCGAGATAAGTCTCGGCAATCGCGTCCGGATCGAGCAGCGAGTCCGGCTTGTCCGACGGGTTCTCGCGGCGCACGCTGCGTATCCCGCCATCGATGACGAAATGCGCCACATGGATGCCCTGTGGCGACAATTCGCGCGCCATGCTCTGCGCCAGCCCCCGCAGCGCGAACTTGCCCATGGCAAAGGGCGCCGACTGCACATAGCCCTTCACGCTGGCCGACGCGCCAGTGAACAGCACCGCGCCGTGGCCTCGCGGCAGCATGCGTTTAACCGCCGCCTGCGCCACCAGGAAAGCCGCGAACGCCGTGACATGAACCGATTTTTCTACTTCGGCCGGATCGAGATCGATGAAGGGTCCGCGCGTGCGATAGCTGGCGTTGTAGACCACTACGTCCGGCGCGCCTTCGACATCGAGCGCCGCGAACAGTTTGTCAACCTGGACGCGGTCCCCGGCATCGCAGGCAAAACTCTTGGCGTTGGTTTCCCGCGCCAGGTCGCCAAGTTTTTCGGTCGAGCGCGCGGCCAGCGCGACTTTCATGCCATCTTTGGTAAGCACGCGCGCGAGCGAAGCCGAGAGCCCCGAACCGGCACCAACAATGAGGGCGGACTTAAAAGCCATTTAGGCGGACTTAAAAGCCATTTATAAGGCCCATACTTTCGCTATTTGCATTTTTCCGCGATCCACTTGCCATCGCTGACCGTTGTCGATGTCAATTTGCGGCCGACGATGGTCATCGTGGTCTTGCCGATGCTCGAGGAATGCTGCGGCGAATGCACGGTATAGGTCAACGTCATCTCAATTTCCATCTGCTTGGGATCGCCGCATTTCATCTCGAATAAAATGACATTGCCATTTTGCTTGATGTTCGTCTTGCTGCATTCCTGCGCTTCCTTTTTCATTTCATCCTGCAGCATCTTGACCGGGTCCCTGGCGTCCTCGGGCGTTACACAACTCGTCGTGACCTTCGGCGGAATAGGCTTGCCGTTGGCCTCGCCGGATTCGGTGTCCTGCCAGAGACCGGGCAGCAATTCGTTGGCAGCATGCGCGGGCGCCGCCGCAAGCGTGCAAACGCCGGCAAGAACAGCGAAAATTGCACGGCCGATGGTCAATACAGTCTCATCCTTTCAGTCGTAGCGTCCGTGCGGAGGCTCACATCCTGAAAACCCCAAACCTTGTCCCCCGCACCGGCGCATTCAGCGCCGCGGAAAAAGCCAAAGCCAGCACGCGGCGCGTCTCGGAAGGCGCGATGATGCCGTCGTCCCAAAGGCGCGCACTGGCGTAATAGGGATTGCCCTCGGCCTCGAACTGATCGCGCAGCGGCGCCTTGAACTCCTCTTCTTCGATTTCCGACCAGTTCCTGCCGCTGGCTTCGATATTGTCACGCTTGACCGTCGCCAAGACAGACGCCGCCTGCTCGCCGCCCATGACGGAGATGCGTGCATTCGGCCAACTGAACAGGAAACGCGGCGAATAAGCACGTCCGCACATGCCGTAGTTGCCCGCGCCATAGGATCCGCCGACGATCAGCGTGATCTTCGGCACCTGCGCACAAGCAACGGCGGTCACCATTTTGGCCCCGTCCTTGGCGATGCCACCCGCTTCGTAAGCGCGCCCGACCATGAAACCGACGATGTTCTGCAAAAACAGCAGCGGAATCCGGCGCTGGCAGCAAAGCTCGATGAAATGCGCAGCTTTGAGCGCGCTTTCCGAAAACAGGATGCCGTTATTGCCCAGTATGCCGACTGGCATGCCATGAATATGCGCAAACCCTGTCACCAGCGTCGTGCCGTAAAGCTGCTTGAATTCGTCGAACTCGGACGCGTCCACGATGCGCGCGATCACTTCGCGCACGTCATATTGCTTCTTCAGATCGGCCGGCACGATGCCGTCGAGATCGGCGGCCTCGAACGCCGGTTCGCGCGACGCCATCAGCGGAATATCGACGGTCTTTTTGGAGTTGAGATTGGCCACGACGCGCCGCGCAATGCTCAAGGCGTGATGATCGTCTTGCGCGTAATGGTCGGCGACGCCGGATTTGCGCGCGTGCACGTCGGCCCCACCAAGATCTTCCGCGCTGACGACTTCCCCGGTCGCGGCCTTCACCAGCGGCGGACCGCCAAGAAAAATCGTGCCTTGATTTTTGACGATAATCGTCTCGTCTGACATGGCCGGAACGTAAGCGCCGCCAGCCGTGCATGAGCCCATCACCGCGGCGATCTGCGGAATGCGCAAGCTCGACAGTGTCGCCTGGTTATAGAAGATACGGCCGAAATGCTCGCGATCGGGGAAGACTTCGGTCTGATGCGGCAGATTGGCGCCGCCACTGTCCACCAGATAGATGCAAGGCAGGCGGTTCTCGCGCGCGATCTCCTGAGCGCGCAAATGCTTTTTTACGGTCATCGGAAAATAAGTGCCGCCCTTGATGGTGGAATCGTTACACACCACCATGCATTCACGCCCCTCGATGCGGCCTATCCCGGTGATGAGCCCGGCGCCGTGAATCGCGTCGTCATACATATCGAAGGCAGCGAGCGGCGACAGTTCCAGAAACGGCGTGCCCGGATCGATCAGGTTCATCACCCTGTCGCGCGGAAGCAGCTTTCGGCGCGACACATGCCGCTCGCGCGCCTTTTCCGAGCCCCCCAGCGCTGCCTCGGCTCGCCGCGCCTGCAACTCATTGGTGAGCGCGGCCATTTTCTCGGCATTGGTACGGAACTCGGCCGCGCAGGTATCGATGCTCGATGTCAGAATCGCCAAAACGCCCTCCCGTGACCGGCAAAGGTGCCTTGAGGCGCGCCTTTAGGCAATGGCGGCATCCGGCCGGGGAACACAAGCATCGCACGCGCGTTTTATCGGTGGTGTGAAACGAGAACCGTCAACACTCGGGGGGTGTTCGGAGGAGGCATCCATGAGGAAGCTACAATTGATGACGACCGCGGCGGCCATGCTGGCGCTTGGCGCCAGCGGCGCCTATGCGCAAAACACGAAAGACGAGCCGCCCCAAAAGGCGCCGGCGGCACAACGCCGTGCGCCGGCCGAGAAGATCGCGCCAGCCATGAAGCATAGCGAGCGCAAGGCGCCGGAAACAACCGGCCAAGCCACGCAAGAACCGCTGCATCCGGGTCACGGTGCGAACACGGAACTCAAGCAGCGTCCCGGTGCAGCAACGGACACCGACTCGGGCGCCAAGGCCGATGTGAAGTCGCCGAAGGCCGGCGAAAGTACCGGCGTCAAGGCCGAGACCAAATCGGACCGCAGCACCACAACCGGCCAAGGTGCGGCCGCTGGTTCGGCGAAACTCTCCACCCAGCAGCGCACCAAGATCACGACCATCCTCAGGCAGCGGAAGGTCGCGCCAGTGCACCTTAACGTCTCGGTGCATATCGGCGCCCGCCTGCCGGCGAGTGTCCGCTTCTATCCGCTCCCGGTGGACGTCATCTCGGTCTATCCCGAGTGGCGTGGCTACGACTACATTCTGGTCGGCGAAGAGATCCTGATCGTCGATCCGGCTTCACACGAAATCGTCGCAGTTCTCGAAGCGTAACTTTATAGCGCAATGTCGGCGGGCGGCGGCCGATTTGCCGCCGCCTGTCGGCGCAGAATGGACATACGATTGCGATTGTCATCGCGCATGGCAGATGCACGGAACGAATTGCCGGTTTCGGTCGTTGACCTCGCGATAGTCAACCAACAGCATGTGAGGTCAAACGTGAATAAGGAACGCATCGAAGGATCTGCCGAACAGGCCAAAGGCAAGGTCAAGGAAGTAGCCGGCAAGGCGACCGGCGATGCCAAGCTTGAGTCCGAAGGCAAGATCGATCAGG
This sequence comes from Pseudolabrys sp., assembly GCA_036268675.1. Classification (GTDB taxonomy): domain Bacteria; phylum Pseudomonadota; class Alphaproteobacteria; order Rhizobiales; family Xanthobacteraceae; genus Pseudolabrys. The sequence continues at coordinate 27,746 of DATATS010000078.1, read as the reverse complement.
CCACTGGCAAGATCAAGAACACGGTCGGCGGCGTCAAAGACGCGGTCAAGGAAGCCGTGGACGATTGATCGCAGCCAACCGATTGAAATAAGAAAGCCCGGCCAAGTGCCGGGCTTTCTGCTTTTTTGGGTCATGTATTCGCAAAATTGCGCTAGCATGCATCGGAATCTGGCCCGAGTTTAGCACTCATGATCACACGTTTTCCCGGATTAACTCCCACCCGCAGCCGCGCTGTCGTGCATCAAGGCCTGGTGTTCACCGTCGCCGTGTCGCCCGATCCGGACCCGGACGTGTACGAGCAGACGCGTAAGGCATTGCGGCGCATCGACGAGAGCCTTGCCATGTCGAAAACAGACAAGAGCCGCATTCTTTCGGCTATCGTCTACATTGCCGACATTGCCCGCAAAGAGGAGATGAACCGCGCCTGGGACGAATGGGTCGATAAGGCCAATCCGCCGATGCGGGCCTGTCTCGGCATCGATCTGGAACATCCGCATCTGGTCGAGATTGTGGTGACCGCTGCGCAACCGTGAGCACGACCATGCACTCGCCCGACAACTACAAAGACCTCAAGCTCAAGCTCGAAGGACTGGTTCCGCCCGGCAACGGCTTTCATCGCAATCTGCTGTTCGACGCGATGTACGCGTCGCTGCCGCGCGACCCGGAAGTGAAGGTGCAAATCTACAATGCCGAGATCGTGCCCGGCGGCTACACAAACTGGCATTGCCACAATGGCGCGGCCTTCTTTGTCGCCTTGCAGGGACAGTTCGAGGCTTATTTCCAGGAAGGCGTTCTGGTCAAGGCTAAGGCGGGGGACTGCTACTCCGAGCCGATCGCCAGATTTCATCGCGGGCACAATCCGCATCCCGAATTGTCTTATCTGTGCGTCGGCCTCTGCTTTACCTCGCCGGACCGCGAGCACGTCACCAATTCGATCGAGCGGCCATGGTAGGCGTAGCGCTACCTTGCGCCTGTTGTCATGAAGACGGTGCCGGCTAGGCCCTCACCTCTTGTCTTTGGAACCCCACATAGGCGCCGACGAACAGCAAGATGCTGGCCGCGATCATGCCGACGATCTGTGGCCATGCCACCATCAGACTGTCCCACAAGGGCAGTGGCGAACCCATCACTGCGCCCTCAAGCTGGCTGAGGTAGACGGGCCCGAGCGTGCGCGTCGTGGGATGCAGCAGCGCCATCACCGTTTCGCCGAACAGCGTGGCTGGCGACAGCCGCGCCAGCATCTGCGCAGTGACGATCAGCGCCGCCTGATGCCCGGCAGGCACAACTGCTTCAGCAATTGCCGGCGCCAGCGCGGGCCAAATCACGCTCAAAAACAACCATAGCCCGAGCGTGACCAGCGCGGCGGTCGCGGGCGAGCGGAACACCACCGAGAACAGCATGGCGAGCGCGAGCCATACGCCGGCGTAGGCGATCGTCACGGCCAGGAAAATGAAAGCGCGCGCCATCTCCTCGCCACCTGGCGGCACGCCGAGCATGATCAGCGCAAGTCCGATCACCAGCAGCCAGAGCGCGGTCAGGCTGATCGCCAGAATGGCGAGCCCAGCGAGGAATTTCCCCAACAGTAGCGCGTCGCGATAGATCGGCTGCGACAGGATGCGCGACAGAGTGCGCCGGTTATGTTCGCTGTTGACCGCGTCAAACCCAAGCCCGATCGCCATCAGCGGCGCGAGGAAGCCGAGAAATGCTACGAAAGAGGGCATCGGTTCGCGCGCGGTCGTGAACACGCGCAGGAACAGGAACGGATCCTCGGCGGTAATATCCCGCACCTGCCGGATAGCGCCATAGACCGCTGCGAGTGCAACCAGCACCACCAGCCATTCGAGCACACGCATGCGCGCGCTCACCAGATGATCGGACAGTTCCTTCAGGGTGACGACGCCGAGGCCTTGCCAGGGTGAACCGCTACGCCGCATGACGGGCCTCCTGCGCGGATTGGAAGTAGCGCGTGTAGATGGTCTCGAGGCTCGGCTGGTCGAGCGAGAGCTGCTTGAGCCTGCCGCCGGCGGCCACAACCGCCGCAGCGGCTTCCGCGCGCAGGTCGCGGTCGCAGATCATGCGGAAGCGGCCCGGCACCGGCGTCTCGACGCCGCGCACGCCCGACAGCGCCGCAAGACGCTTGGCGATATCGGTACCGCCGTCGGCCTCGACCTCGACCGCGTAGCCGACACCGAGCACCTGCCGCCCCAATTCACCGACGGTGCCGATCAGCGCGATTTTCCCAGCATTGAACAGCGCAATGCGGTCGCAAACGCTTTGCACCCGGTCGAGCAGATGCGAGGACAGTAGAACGCTCACGCCGGAGGCTTTCAGCGAGCGGATCAGGTCCAGCAGTTCGAGACTGGCCTGAGGATCGAGGCCGTTGGTCGGCTCGTCCAGGATCGCAACGCGCGCTTCTTTCATAACGATCTCGGCAAGCCCAAGGCGCTGGCGCATGCCACGCGAGAACGTTGCCACCTTGCGGTTGGCGACCTTTTCGAGCCCGACGCGCGCAAGCGATGTCGCGATGCGCTGTGTGCGCTCGGCGGCGCCAATGCCCATCAATCGCGCCGTGTAGTGCAGATTGTCGGATGCGGTGAGGTTGTCGTAGAAGCCGACGGAATCCGGCAAATAGCCGACCTGGCGCTTGACCTCCAGAGGCTCACGCATCGGATCGTGCCCGAAGACACGCGCCTCGCCGTCACTGACGTCACATAGGCCCAACAGCATCAGGATCGTCGTGGTCTTGCCGGCTCCGTTCGGACCGAGAAGGCCGAAGATCTCGCCCTGCCCGACGCTGAAACTCACGCCATCGACGGCAACCGTCGCGCCATAGCGTTTGGTGAGGTCTTTTACCTCGATGACCGCGTTGCTCATCGGCGGCCAAAGCGCGCGACCGCACCCACCATGATCAACAGCGCCGCGCCGATGATGCCGAGGCCCGCCACTCCCCACATCGTCGATGTGGTGACGGTGACGCGGAAATCCGCATTTCCGTTCTCGCCATGGGCTGCTGCGGTGAGATTGGTGACGTAGTCACCGGCGATCGCCTTGTCGGACGGATGGAAAACCGCCTGTATCTCCTTGTGTTCGTTCGGAGCGATGCGACCGATGGTCTTCGGCTGGAACGTGATCTTCCACCCGCTCGGCGCGCTGGCGGACATGGCGATATTCTCGGCCGGCGCGGTGCCGCTGTTGCTGACGATCACCGGAACGGTGGTGTCGTGACCCGCCGTCGCGCGTGTGCTGAGCAGACCCTGGCGGCCTGTGAGGTTGAGCTTGGGTTCGCCGGTGATGTCGAGCGTCACTTGCGCGGCGGCGCGCGCGCCTTCGGCGGCAACCTTCACGTTCACAGGATAATGGCCAGCATCGACCGTGTTGGGCGGACGAACCTTCAGCTTCACGTCCTTCGACTTGCCAGCCTCAATCGGGATCGCGGTCAACTGCTGGCTGCCGTAAGCCTCGGTGAACGAGGTGTCGAAATTCTTCGGCGCATCGGCGGCGAGACCCACTAATAGCTTCTTGCCGCTGTCGTTCTTGACCGTGAGTGTGTAGTCGAAACTCGATCGCGACGAACCGCGCAGATCGGGCAATTGCGGCTGCACGGAAAGCTTGGCTGGCAATTCCTTGGCCAGCGTCACCGCCAGCGGCAGCGCCACATGGGTATCGGGACCGTCAGCGTTCACGGTCAATGTGTGGGCGCCGATCTTGGCATCCGCCGGCACATCCAGCCGCAGATCCAGCGTGACGCTGTCGTCGGTCGCCGGCATCGCCGCCGCAATCGGCTGGCCGCCGCCGAGCAATGTCGCGGTCCAGCCCTGCGGCACGCCGGAAATCGAGAGCTTGAGCCGCTCGGGCGCGAGCGCGTAGTTGCGCAGCTTCAGGTCGACCGTCGAGGTGGTGCCGGGCTGCACCGACACCGCCGGGTAATCGGTGAGCAGATAAAGACCTTTGATATCGTGATTGCTGTCAGCGGCAAAAGCGGGGGCAGCGAGGGTGACAATCGCGACAATGAGCGCGAGCAAGCGATATATCATGGCGAGCAACTCCGTTCGGGGCCTCGCAGCCCCGCCAGATGTCACCCCCAAAATGAAAACACGGCGCAATGCCGTGATAGGACGTAGGCCGTCTCACCCACAATCTTGGCCAAATTTTGGAATTCCGTCGCCATCGATGGCGGCGCGGGATTATGCCGCATGCGGGATTCTAGACGCCGCGCACCAGCGGCCAATCCGGCTCGTTGTGCGGCATGACCCACGGCTCCTTCAATGCAGCCTCGCGCCATTCGCGCCAGGCTGGCAGCGCCATCACCGCGTCCATATAAGCGCGCGCGCCGGCGCCGACCGGCAGACCGTAATTGTAAAAGCGCGCGACCACCGGCGCATACATGGCATCCGCCGCGCCAAAGGCGCCGAACAGAAACGGCCCGCTGCCGCCAAAGCGCGCGCGGCAGTCGCTCCACAATGCCTCGATGCGGGCAACGTCCGCCATGACCGCGTCCGATTGTGCGCGTGGCTTCGGCGGCAGCCAGAAATTCATCGTGCAAGCCTGCCGCAGCGCACTGAAACCGGCGTGCATTTCGCTCGCCACCGTGCGGGCATGGCTGCGCGCCGCGGCATTCGCCGGCCAAAGACCGGCTTTGGGAAATTTCTCCGCCAGATGTTCGAGGATCGCGAGCGACTCCCAGACCGCGACGTCGCCATCGATGAGCACCGGCACCTTACCGGCCGGTGTGAAATTCCGCAGTTTATCGCTGCTGCCCGGCAAATAAAGTGGGATCACCGTTTCCTCAAACGCAACCCCCGCCACCTTCATGGCGATCCACGGCCGCAGCGACCAGGACGAGTAGTTCTTGTTGCCGATGATCAGCTTCAGCGCCATCGCCCACCCCATTCGTCGGCGTCAGGATGCCGAAGCCGCGCGCACGCAACAAGCCAATAGTTCTGATGGCTTTGAGCAGCCCAGTCGATGGAAGTCAGCTCTACTTCGCGTCGCCAGGTTTGGCTTCCGGTAAATCGACGGGGCCGCCCACCTTCTTCCAGGCGCCGAAGCCACCGCCGATATGGGCGACCGGCTTGAGCCCCATCCGCTTGGCGACCTGCGTGGCCAGCGCCGAGCGCATGCCGGCGGCGCAGAAGAACACAAAACGCTTGTCCTGCGCGAAGACCGGCTTGTGATAGGGGCTTTGCGGGTCGATCCAGAATTCCAGCATGCCGCGCGGACAATGCACCGCGCCCGGCACTTTGCCGTCGCGCTGCAATTCGCGGATGTCACGGATGTCAATCAGCACGGTGTCGTCGCGGCCGACGAGCTTGATCGCGTCCTCGACCGATAAGGTCTCGATTTCGCGCTCGGCGGCGTCGACCAACGCTTTGTAGCCAGTCGTGATGGTCTGCGGCATGGCGGTTCTCCCGGACGCATGCTGGCAGACCGAACACGCAAACGGAAGCCCTAGGCCATCCCCATCACGATAGCGATCAGCGCCACAACCAGCACCGCCACGCTGGCGGCAACGACAGTGACGACCCGCTCGCTCCAGTTCGGGTAGAGGCCGAGACTATCCGCGTCCGCGGCTTCGCTCTGCGCCGTGGATGTCGAGGTGTGAGTGTCCAGCGTCACTGGCTGATCCCCCATGGCAGGCACCGCGAAACCGCGATGGAACACGAGCACGCAAACGCGAACCCGGGCTGCGAATCGCCCTTAACGTGACGAGATTATCACAATGTGCGACAGCCGGATTGGATGACCGGCGGGGACTAGCGCTTCTTCTTCCAGTCTTCGTAGCGCTTTTTGTTGTCGTCGTTGGGCGGATAAAGCCCTGGCAGCTTTGCGCCCTTCTCGACTTCCTGCACGAGCCAGCTTTCCAGCAATTCATGCTCGGCGCCTTCGGTCGCGACGAAATCGGCGAGGTCCTTCGGGATCACGACCGCGCCATCGTCATCGGCGACGATGATGTCGCCAGGAAAAATGGCGCAACCGCCGCAACCGACCGGCTCGTTCCAATTGACGAAGAGAAGCTCGTGCACGGAGGCCGGCGCCGAAATGCCCCCGCACCACACCGGCAGCCCGGTCCCGAGCACGCCGTGCTTGTCGCGCATGGCGCCGTCGGTCACCAGCGCGGCGATACCGCGTTTGACCATGCGCATGCACAGGATGTCGCCAAAGATGCCGGAATGGGTGATGCCCATCGCGTCGGCAATGGCGATACAACCTTCCGGCATTTCCTCGATGGCCGCGCGCGTGGAGATCGGATTGGACCAGCTTGCCGGCGTCGCCAGGTCCTCGCGCATCGGCACGAAGCGCAACGTGAAAGCCGGGCCGACGATGCGCTTGCCGGAAAATCCGAGCGGCATCGGCCCGCGCATCCAGGAACGGCGGATGCCCTTCTTCAGCAACATCGTGCAGATGGTGCCGGTGGTAACGGTACGCAGGGTTTCGAGTGTCGAACTCATGGTGCCTTCCATCATGCGCTAGGCGGCGGTGAGGCCCAGCCGCTCGTCGCGGCGCCGAAGATAGGCCACAAGCGGGATCGACAGAAGCACCATCCAGGCTTTGCCGACGATTTGTCCTGCCAGGAAATCGAGCGAGCCGAAGGCAAGCCAAAGGAAGATGATCGAATCCACCACCAGGCCGACGGCGCTCGACGCGATCACCGCCAGCACCAGACGCTTGCGAGCAAGGGGGGTATAGACCGCGAAATCAACGAATTCCGACAGAAGGAACGCCGACGCTGAGGCGATGACGATCGAGGGCGGTGAAAGCCCGGCCGAAATGATCGCGCCGGCGACGATTGCGGCGATGCCGAACTCGATACCGAGCCGCCGTTGCACGAGATCGCGCAGCACCAAGGCAGCGCCAATCAACAGCACGCCGGACGGCGCCCGCAAGCCTGGCGCCACGGGCAGAACGCAAGGTCCTTGCGGTATACAGGCCACGCCCACATGCCCGATCATCCAGTTGGCCGCCGGAATGGTCAGGCAATAGAGCAGCAGAAAGACCGCCCCTTCGAGATTTTTGCGCTGCTCGATACTCATGATTTCATGTCGCCGATTTTTCGTTTGATTTTGACCCGGTAAAAATCGCGAAGCCCGCGGCCCGCAACTCGCAAGCGGGGCACGCGCCGCAGCCATAACCCCAATCGTGCCGATGCGCGCGGTCCCCGAGATAACAGCTATGGGTTTCCTCGACAATAAGATCGAGGAATGGCTGTCCCCCAATTTTTTCAGCCATGGCGAATGTATTGGCCTTATCGACCCACATCAGCGGCGTGTGAAGAATCAACGGCTTGTCGAGCCCGAGCGTGAGCGCCGTTTGCATGGCCTTGACGGTGGCGTCGCGGCAGTCGGGATAACCGGAATAGTCGGTCTCGCACATGCCGGCGACCAGGTGGCGCGCGTCGCGGCGAAAAGCGAGCGCGCCGGCGAAACAGAAGAAGATGAGATTGCGGCCGGGGACGAATGTGGTCGGTAGGCCGTTGTCGGCAATCTCAATCGCGGTTTCGCGCGTCAGCGCCGTTTCGGAAATGGCGGCAAGCGCGTCGAGCTTGACGATGTGATCATTGCCCAACCGCGCTTTCCAATGCGCCTTGAGCGCCGCCATCCGCCGGCGGATACGCGGGCGCAATTCCAGTTCGACGGCGTGGCGCTGACCGTAATCGAAGCCCACGGTTTCGACCGCCGCAAAGCGATCGAGCGCCCAGGCGAGGCATACGGTGGAGTCCTGCCCCCCGGAAAACAGGACGAGAGCGGTCTCATCGGCGACGGTCACGTGTGTTTCAATCCTGCTTCAGTCCCACTTAGGCGACCAGGTCCAATCCACGATGCGCCCGCCGCTGCGTGCCAGCCCGGCGATCTCGCGCATCTCGGCGTCGGACAATTCAAAATCGAAGATCGCAAAATTTTCCTCCAGCCGCTCGATCTTGCTGGTGCGCGGGATAACCACGATACCTTGCTGGACAAGCGAGCGCAGGCAGGTCTGCGCGGCGCTTTTGCCGTGCGCCTTGCCTATGCGTTCGAGCACCTCGTTAGATGGCGCAGAGCCGCGCGCGATCGGGCTATAGGCCACCACCGCCATCTTATGATTTTTGCAGGCGGCGATCACCTTGTCCTGATTGAGGAACGGATGACATTCGATCTGGTTGCAGAGGATGTCTTTTGAAATAGCGCTAGCCTCGTCGAGCAACGCCACGGTGAAATTCGAAACGCCGATGGCCTTGGTGTAGCCCGCGCTTTTCATCTTGGTCATGGCGCCGAGCGTTTCGGCCAGCGGCACGCGCGGATTGGGCCAGTGGATCAGCAACAGGTCCACGTGATCGAGACGCAATCTGGCGAGACTTTCCTTGACCGAGCGTTCGAGATCGTGCGGCGCCAGCAGCGTCGGCTGCACCTTGGTGGTGACCAGCACTTCGTCGCGCTTGATGCCGGAGCCACGCACGCCCTCGCCCACCTGCGCTTCGTTGTCATACATCTGCGCGGTATCGATGTGGCGGTAACCGATACGGATTGCCTGCTCGACGAGACGCGCGCAATCGCGCCCGCGCAGCGCCCAGGTGCCGAGCCCAACCAGTGGAATTTTGAAGCCTTTGGCGTCGACAGTCATTGCCATTGTCCGCCTCTCATTTCCTATCGGCGACGTCGTTGGCAAATCCAAGTAGATACAACGCCTGCATCCCGGTCGCGCGGCTCATACAGGCGGCAATCATCGGATTTGCCATGGTGCCCTGGAAGTAATCGTAGAGAAACGCACAGTTCTTGTCGCGATATGCCATCCAGGCGCGCTGCATATCCCGCAGCTTAAGTTGCTGGACTTCGTCGAGTTTGGCGAGCAGCCGCCGGAAGCTGTCATTAAGAATGGCGTTCCACACCGCTTGTTCGCGCGCCTCGCAGTCGATGACTTGCCGGGATGTCATCGACCCCTCGTCTTTCGCGCAAGGTTCCGAAACGACGCCGACACATTGCTCCCATGCCCAATTGCGACCGGTCTTGATCTTGACGCATTTTTCGATCGCCGCGGAATCCTTGGCCGTCGGCTTGTCCTGCGCAGGCGCCGGGACAGCCGCAATCAGCAAGATACCAATGAGAACGGCCTGCCGGATCACGGGGTATCCCAGGCCGGTGCGTGTGGCGGATTGACCACGCGCATATTCGTTGCGTTGAGCTTCTTGAGATCCGCCATCTCGGCATCCGACAGCTTGAAGTCGAACACGTCGAGATTTTCCTTCAAATGCGCCGGCGATGCTGTGCGTGGGATCGGAATGAGTCCGCGTTCGACGAGATAGCGCAATGACACCTGCGCTGCACTTTTGCCATGCGCCTTGCCGATGCGTTCCAGCACTTCGGCGCCCGGGACCTTGCCGCGCGCGATCGGCACGTAAGCTACGACCGCCATTCCCCGTTTCTGGCTGGCGGCGATCACCTTGTCCTGATTGATAAAGGGATGCGCCTCGATCTGATTGCACACCAGCGGTTCGGTGGTTGCAGCCCACGCCTCGTCGAGCAATGCGGCGGTGAAATTCGACACGCCAACATGACGGGCTTTGCCTTCCTTCTTGGCCTTGCAGAGCGCGCCGACGGTGAGCTTGATCGGCACCGTCTTGCTCGGCCAATGAATGAGCAGAAGATCCACTTGCGGCAATTGCAGGAGGTTCAGGCTTTGATCGACCATGCGTGCGAAGTCATCCGGCATCGCGTCGTCCTGGCGAATCTTGGTCGTGACGAAAACTTCGTCGCGCTTGAGGCCCGAAGCGCGCAGGCCCTCGCCGGTTTCACTTTCGTTGCCGTAGTGCGCTGCGGTGTCGAGGTGGCGGTAGCCCATTTGCAGCGCGGTCCTGATCGTCTGAACGCAGATGTCGCCCTTGAGTGTCATGGTGCCAAGGCCGATCTGCGGAATGCGGGCACCGTTGGCTTCAATAATGGGGGCAAATTGCATTGCGATCTCCTTGAACATCTGCGGACCGGATTGGTTCTGCTGGGCTGGCTGGGCCGCACATTGCCTTTTCGACCGCACCCTGCCAACGGGGGTCGCTCGCGAGCGCGATTTTGCGCCAGCCCGCGCTGCGGCGAAGAATCACATCGTTTTTTTTCGAGCGCCCGGATGACGACAACACTTTAGCGCCAAGCCTTTGGCTCTGCTTCTTACATTGGAATAATTCAAGAATAGAAAATGCCTATTGCATCAATGGCTTTTAATGCTTTTGTGAAGACTATCATCGACAAGAGGAATTCAAATGCGTCATCTCATTGCGCTCGCCAGTCTCGCCGCGTTTCTTGCTCTCGCACCTGCCCACGCGAGCGCGCAGAGCTTCACGATTACCATCAAGGACCATCGCTTCACCCCAGCCGAACTCAAGGTGCCGGCGGGCAAGCGCATCACCGTGACGGTGGCCAATGACGACGCAACGCCGGAGGAATTCGAAAGCCACGTGCTGAAATTCGAAAAGGTAATCCCCGGCAAGTCTAAGGGCATCGTCCGCTTCGGGCCGTTGAAACCGGGCCGTTATAAATTCTTCGGCGAATACCACGAGGACACGGCGCAAGGCGCGGTGGTCGTGGAATAAGACATGCTCGGCGCGCTCATCATTGTGTTTCGCGAAGTCATCGAAGCCGGCCTCATCATCGGTATCGTGATGGCGGCGACACGTGGCGTCGCCGGCCGCGGCCGCTTCGTCACCTATGGCATCGTTGCCGGCGTGTTGGGCGCCACGCTCGTTGCCTGTTTCGCCGGCGTCATCTCGCAAGCTTTCGCCGGTTCGGGGCAGGAACTGTTCAACGCCACCGTGCTCAGTATCGCCGTGGTGATGCTGATGTGGCACAACGCCTGGATGGCGCGGCACGGCCGCGAGATCGCGGCCGAGATGCGCCAGATCGGCGCGGCGGTGACCGAGGGCGCCAAGCCACTCACCGCGCTGGCGGTAGTCGTCGGCCTCGCGGTATTGCGCGAGGGTTCGGAAGTCGTGCTGTTCCTCTATGGAATTTTTGCTTCCGGCACATCCGGGATGGCACTTCTGGTTGGCGGCGTGCTTGGCGTCATCGCCGGTGCGGCGTTTACCGCCCTGACCTATTTCGGGCTGGTGGCGATCCCCACCCGCCACATCTTCACCGTGACGACAGGGCTGATTGCGCTGCTCGCCGCGGGCCTTGCCGCGCAGGCGGTGCAATTCCTCAACAACGGCGGATATTTCGTCGTGCTCGACCGCACGGTCTGGGACACGTCATGGCTGTTGTCGGAAGGCAGCCTGTTCGGCCGGCTGCTGCACACGCTGATCGGCTATACCGAGCGGCCAAGCGAATTGCAGCTCGTCGTCTATATCGGCACGTTGGTTGTGATGTATCTGCTGATGCGGATCGCGCGTCGCCAGCCGCAGCAGCGCATGGCCGCCGCCGAATAGCGCGACCTAACGGCGCCTTCCCCCCAACGCCGCGAAAGCTACATCCGGCGCGGTATCGATCAGCTTGAGCAACGCACGCGCAGGACCACGCGGCGAGCGTTTGCCCTGCTCCCAATTGCGCACCGTCTCGATCGGCACTTCGATCTTTTCGGCAAACGCCGCTTGCGTCAGCCCGCAACGCGCGCGCACGTGGCGCGCGAAGGCTGCCGGATCGGAATGATCGACGGTTTTCTCGGCGCCGTCGGGCATGATCTCGACGATCCGCCCGTCCGCCTTCAGCCGCACCCGCATGATGGCTTGGCCTCCAAGTGTGATTGGTCGGCCAATGCACTAGCTGATTCGCTAGCGGAAGAAGTTAATGCGGGGCGCTAGCGGGTCTTCTCGAAAATCTCCCGCCCAATGAGCATCCGCCGGATCTCGCTCGTCCCGGCGCCGATCTCATAGAGCTTGGCGTCGCGCAGCAGGCGGCCCGTGGGAAAGTCATTGATATAGCCGTTGCCGCCGAGACACTGGATCGCCTCCAGCGCCATCCAGGTGGCGCGCTCGGCCGCATACAAAATCGCGCCGGCCGCATCCTCGCGCGTCGTGCGCCTCTCGTCGCAGGCGCGCGCCACCGCGTAAACGTAAGCCTTGGCCGCATTCATCGTCACATACATGTCGGCAAGCTTGCCCTGCATCATCTGAAATTGGCCGATCGGCTGCCCGAACTGCTGGCGCTCATGCACGTAAGGCATCACCACATCCATGCACGCCTGCATGATGCCCAACGGCCCCGCCGCCAGCACGACCCGCTCATAGTCGAGGCCCGACATCAGGACGTTGACGCCGCCGCCGACCGCGCCCAGCACGTTTTCCGCCGGCACCTCGCAATCGGTGAACACAAGTTCTGAGGTGTCGGAGCCGCGCATGCCGAGCTTGTCGAGTTTCTGCGCGGGAGCGAAACCCTTCATGCCCTTTTCGATGATGAACGCCGTGATGCCGCGCGGCCCTGCGGCGCGGTCGGTCTTGGCATAGACCACCAGCGTGTCGGCCGCCGGGCCGTTGGTGATCCACATTTTGGAGCCATTGAGGATGTATCGGTCGCCCCGCTTGTCGGCGCGCGTGCTCATCGACACCACGTCGGAGCCCGCGCCCGGCTCGGACATCGCGAGCGCGCCGACATGCTCTCCGGAAATCAACTTGGGCAGATATTTGCGCTTCTGCGCCTCGCTGCCGTTACGGCACAGCTGGTTGACGCAAAGATTGGAATGGGCACCGTAGGACAGACCGACAGATGCACTGGCGCGCGAGACTTCCTCCATCGCCACGCAATGGGCCAGATAGCCCAAACCCGCGCCGCCGTATTCTTCTTCGACAGTAATGCCGTGCAGGCCGAGCGCGCCCATCTCCGGCCACAGGTCGCGCGGGAACTCGTTCTTGCGGTCGATCTCGTCGGCGCGCGGCGCGATACGGTCCTGCGAAAAATCCTTCACGGACTTGCGCAGCATTTCAACTTCTGGTTCCAGCCCGAAATCGAAACCCGCCCATGTATTGGGGATCATCGGCATCTCCGGCGCATGCCCTCATCGGGCCGTCAGCCGGAACACTATATCCTGACAATCAGGCTGTCAGCGCCTTCGCACCTACCGGTATCTTGCGGCCCTCGCTTTGCTTGGCCTGCTTGAGCAGGCGGTCGATCGCCTTGGCCGGCGCAGGCTTGGCGAACAGGAAGCCCTGCATCTCGTCGCAGCCCGCAAGCCTGAGCAATACGCGTTGCTGTTCGGTTTCGACGCCCTCGACCACCACCGACAGGCCGAGCGCGCGGCCGAGGGCCACAATCGCCTGAATGATGACCCCGCCATTGGCGGAATTGCCGAGCGCGGACACGAAGCTCTTGTCGATCTTGAGCTTGTCGAGAGGAAAGCGCTGGAGATAACCCAGATTGGAATAGCCCGATCCGAAATCGTCCAACGCGATACGCACGCCGAGCGCGTGCAGGTCGCCGATGCGTTTGACCATTTCGTCCGGATTGTCGATCAGCACGCCTTCGGTGATTTCCAGCATCAGCCGCTTCGGCGGCACGCCGCTTTCCTCGAGCGCCGAGCGCACCACATCGACCACGGCGCGGTCGCGCACCTGCAAGGGCGACAGGTTGACCGCAATATAGAGATCGGGCCAGCGCTTGGCCTCATTGAGCGCTCGGCGCAGCACAAATGTGCCAAGCGTGTCCATCAGGCCCATCTCTTCGGCCACCGGAATGAACGTCGCCGGCGGAATGGCACCGCGCACCGGGTGTGTCCAGCGTAGCAGCGCCTCGACACCGACGATGCGGGCGCCCTGCGCGGCAACGATCGGCTGATAATGCAATTCAAGTTCGTTGGCGGTAAGTGCGCGCGGCAATTCGCGCTGGATGAATTTCTGATCGGTGGACACGGTGTCGATCGAATGTTCAAAACCGACGATGGCACCGGCACCCTTTTTGGAGGCCGCGGCCAACGCCAAGGCCGCGCGGCGCGTCAGCTCGCCGCGAGTAGCGGCATCGTGCGGCGACTGTGCAAAGCCGGCGTGCGCGCTGATGCGCACCACGGTATCGATCCAATGTGGCTGCGCGATCGTTTCGAGGACCTTGCGCAGGGTTGCTCCAGTGTCGGCATCGTGTCCGGCAGTCACGGTCAGCGCAAATTCGTCGCTGCCAATGCGACCACAAACGACACCGGCCGGCAGCACTTCCTTGAGGCGCGCGGCGACCGCGACGATGAGTTCGTCGCCGCCGAGCACGCCGAGCCGCGCGCCGGTGTCGGCCATGCCATCAAGCTCGATCAGCGCGAACGTGACGACCTCATCCGGCTCGCGTTCGGCCAAGGCCAGGTCGAGTAGTTCGAGCATCTTGGCGTGGTTCGGTAGCCCGGTCAGCTTGTCTTCATCGGCGGCGCGGCGCGCCTGCTCTTCGCTCACGACAAGTTCGTGTCGTGCGCGGCGCAACTGCCACAGCGAAAATCCGGCAAACGCGACCAGAATGCCGGCGAACGCAATGATGATCGGCATCAGCCGGGACATCGCGTGCGCCATCGGATAGGTCTTTTCCCAAGTAAAGAAACCTTCGATGCGGCCCTTCGGACCCATGACCGGCTGCATCTCGCGCGCATTCGCGGCCGGATCGATTTCGAATTTCAATCCGCTGAGGCCGCTGCTTTGTTCGACCATGCGAACGAAGCGCGGATCGACCGCACCGCCTTTGCCGAACAAACCGCGGGATTCCGCAATGACGTTGCGCAGCGAAGCGCGCTGTTCGGCCCACAGACGCTCGTCGCTCTGGCGCGCCAAACCGTAGCCGATGGCCGCGCACACGAGTGTCGCGCTCATCGCGAGCACAGCCAGAATGACGATCAGTCGCGAGGCCGTCAGCACTCGTCGGGTGCGTGCACGCGGCGCGCCCGATAAGTCGCGCGCGAACGCTGCGCGGCGGCGACTGGCCCACGCAAAAAACGAGCGTCGCGGACTTACGCCCCCGACAGCGGCACTGGTTTCAGCGTCCAACGATGGCTCCCGCTGCACTGCGGCGTTCAGCGGTAACGCTAGGATTTTAGCGTTAAAAGCAGGTCAGCAAACAAGGTGAATGAATTATGACCGGCGCATGCCCAGCCGCTAGCGCAGCCCAAACCACAGCGTCGCGATGGACAAAAACGAGAAGAAACCGACTACGTCGGTGACCGTGGTCACGAACGGCGACGAGGCCACCGCCGGGTCGATTTTCAGCCGGTTCAGCGCCAGCGGAATGAGAATGCCTCCAAGCGCCGCCGCGATCATGTTGCAGATCATGGCGAGCCCAATCACCAGACCCAGACCCGGCACCCTGAACCAGACATAGGCCGCGATCCCCGTAATGACGGCAAACGCCACGCCGTTGAGCACCCCCACCATGAGTTCGCGCAGGATGACGCGGCGCGCGTTGGCGTCGCTCAAGTCCTGCGTGGCGAGCGCGCGTACCGCCACCGTCATCGTCTGCGTCGTGGCATTGCCGCCCTGGCTTGCCACGATCGGCGCCAGCACGGCCAGCGCCACCATCTTCTGCAATTGGCCTTCGAACAGGCCGAGCACCGAGGAGGCGACAAAGGCGGTGCCGAGATTGATCAGGAGCCAGTTGAAGCGCCCACGCGCAATCGTCCACACGGTGTCGGACAGTTCTTCGTCGCTGGTGACGCCGCCGAGCGCCTTGATGTCTTCTTCCGCTTCTTCCTCGATCACGTCGGCGACGTCGTCGAAGGTGATGACGCCGACCAACCTGTCGTCAGCGTCCACCACCGGCGCCGTCACCAGGTCGTAGCGCTGGAACAGGCGGGCGACCTCCTCCTGATCCTCTTCGGCGCGCACCCGGTGGCCCTCCGGCTCCATCAGGTTGGAGATGGGGACCGGACGCTTGCTGCGCAGCAGCCGATCGAGCGGCACCGCGCCTAGAAAATGGCGAGAGTCGTCGACCACATAAAGCTTGTAGAAATGCTCGGGCAGATCGGCCGTTTCGCGCATATAATCGATCGCTTGGCCGACATTCCAGATCGGCGGCACGGCGATGAACTCCGTCTGCATGTGCCGGCCGGCGGATTCCCCGGGATAATCGAGTCTGCGCGCGAGTGCGACGCGCTCCGGCGGCGGCAATTGATCGAGGATCTCGGTCTGCTCGTGCTTGGGCAGGTCTTCGAGGATCGCAACCGCGTCGTCGGACTCGATATCCCGCACGCCTTCGGCAACGGTGCGCGGCGCCAGTTCGTCGAGGATTTCCTCGCGCACCGAATCGTCCACCTCGGTCAGCGCGGTGAAGTCGAAATCGATGCCGAGCAGTTCGACCAGGCGCGGGCGATCGGCAGCCTCAAGCGCCTCGATCACCGCGCCGAGGTCGGCCTCGTGCAGGTCGCCGACCATTGCGCGCAAGGTCTCGACATCGCGAGAAGCAATCGCGCGCGCGACCTGCCGCACGAACGCGACCCGGATCGAGCCGTCCTTGGTGCGCAGCGGAGGAGCGCTGCCTTTCTGGTCGAGCATGCCATTCTCAACGAAAAACCATGGAAACGCGCCGCTTGTACGCCCGCGCCCGAGCCACACGCAAATGATTAAGCCGTAACGCGCAGCCTCAAGTCCGGCTTGCCGTCCGCCCGCGGTTGCGGTCAATTGCCGGCTCGCCGAGACGCCGCATGATTCGCATTTTCGTCCTTGCGCTGGCCGCCGCCTCCTTTCCCTGGGCCGTCCGGGCCGCGCCCTGCCCCGGCAATCCCGACGCGCTGGGCACTGAACGCGTGCTCATTGTCGACGCCAAGTCCACGCCGCGCGTCGGCCGCAAGGAGTTCCCCGTCACCTTGCCGCTCGGGCCCAAGGAACTGGTTCTCACTTTCGACGACGGCCCGTGGCCGACCACCACGCCGAAAGTGCTCGACGCACTCAAGCACGAATGCGTGCAGGCGACCTTTTTTCTGGTCGGGCGCAACACCGCCGAACATCCCGCGATTGCCCGGCGTGAACTGGCCGAGGGCCATTCGATCGGCCACCACACTTATTCGCATCCATTGCTGACCACGGTGCTGCCCGCTCAGGCGGAAGCCGAGATCAACCGCGGCATTGAGGCGGACCAGTTCGCGCTCTATGGAAAGCGCAGCAGCCAGCCGACCTCGCCCTTTTTCCGTTTTCCCGGCTTTGCGTCGAACCCCGCCTTGCTCGACCGGATGCAGGCACGCGGCATCGTCGTGTTCGGAGCCGACGTCTGGGCGAGCGACTGGTTGCCGATGGCGCCGGACGTCGAACTGGGCCTGATCCTCTACCGCATCGATCGCATAGGCCGTGGCATCGTGCTGTTTCACGACACCCGGAAGCAGACCGCCCAAATGCTGCCGGCGTTCCTGCGCGCGCTCAAGGAGCGCGGATATCACGTGGTTCACGTTGTGCCAGTGACCAGCGGGCATGTCCCGAACTGAAACAGTCGCCTTTTTGCCGGGTCCACGAAAAAACCACTGAATACGGGCCTGTGGAGCGTTCATATTGGTTAATTTTCCGTTAATATTCGAATCGCTAGGTTGCGAGTGCCTCCGCATTGGGGGTGGCGCGTCACACGACGCGATTGGGGCGGGTGCTGGAGTTTTCAATGCGCGTTGTCGCAGCGGTTTTGTTTTGCCTGGCGGGTGGGATTGTGTGCGCACAAGCTCAATCGGCGGCGCCACTCACGGAGCAACCCATCGCTCAGATGACGCCGCTGCCCGATTACCCCGTGCCGCTTGCGGCGGACGAACAACCGAGCACCCAGCAAAGCCAGCCGGTCGAGGTGCAGCCGTCCAGCACGGCCACCGCAAAGCCGGCCGATCAAACCGGTTCATTGCCGCCCGCCCAGCAGGTCGCGGTGACCTGCCCCGGCAATCCCGACGCGCTGGGCACCAGCCGCGTCATCACTATTGCTCCGGGAGAGTTCAGCCTGCTCGGCACCATCCAGTACAAGCAGACGCTGCCGCTCAACGACCATGAAGTCGTGCTCACCTTCGACGATGGACCGATCCCGCCTTATTCCAACATCATCCTGAGCGCACTCGAATCGCAATGCGTGAAGGCGACCTATTTCATGGTCGGCGAGATGGCGCATTCCTATCCGGCCATCGCGCGGCGGATCTACAATGCCGGCATGACCATCGGTACACATAGTCAGGATCATCCGCTCGGCTTCCAACGCCTGTCGATGCAACGGGTCGAACGCGAAGTCGATGGCGGCATCGCGTCGGTCGATGCCGCGCTCGGCAACGAGCCCAACGTGACCGCGCCGTTCTTCCGCATCCCCGGCTTTGGCCGCAACAACGCGATCGAGGCCTTCCTCAAATCAAAAGGTCTGGTGACCTGGAGCGCGGATATCGATACGGACGACTGGTGGCGCGGGACATCCCCGGGCGCGGTCGTGCAGCGCGCGATGCGCCGGCTGAATGCGAAAGGCCGCGGGATCATCCTGATGCACGACATCCACCCGGCGACCGCGCTGGCACTGCCCGCGCTGCTCAAGGCGCTCAAGGCTGGCGGCTATCACGTGGTGCAGGTGGTGGCTGCGGGCGAGCGGCCGAAATCACTGCCCGATCTGGTGGCAACGCGAGCCGAGCAAAGGGGCAATTGGCCACGCGTCTTGCGCGTGAGCGACCTCAAGAAGACCCCCGCGCATGCGGCCGGCCGCCACCGCATCAAGAAGCTGATGGCCAGCCGGCACCACCGCGTGAAGACGGCGAGCGCGCCGGAAGCCGATGGCAATTACGCGGTTCACGCCTGGGAAAACCACGGCCAGTTCTGACCCTGGTTTCGTGCTCCCTTCGAAAATTTGGTGCGGTCAAGAGGACTCGAACCTCCACGGGTTGCCCCGCTAGCACCTCAAGCTAGTGCGTCTACCAATTCCGCCATGACCGCATGGGGAGGAACGAAATGCCCTTAAAAGCCTCGCGTCCCGACGAGCGCGGACGTGTAACAAATAGGGTGTGGAGGGACAAGGGCTGCCGGCATCAGGCGCAGCGTTTCGCCGGTTGAAGGCGACTTCCGCCTCCGAGCCGGGCGGGCGTGCCTAGCGCATATCCGCGGGGCGCGGCATCAGCTCCCCGACCTCAACCGCGATGCGGTTGCCATTGACCACCACCGTGCCCTTGGCGATGGCGAGGTTGTTGGCGAGGATATTGACGGCGTCCTCCTCGGTGGACTCCAGTTCGATGATGGCGCCGCGTCCAAGCCGAAGCACCTGGTGGACCGGCATCGAGGTGGTGCCGAGCACGACGGTGATATCGACCGAAACCTTATCGAATGTGGTCATTTCAATTCCCATATGTCCGCCCGAACCGGCGGGCAGTCGTCAGGTCAACATGGTATGGTGAACAGGTGGTTAACACGCGTAACGACCTGAAAGCAGGGCTGATTCCGGCGCCCGGACTCGCTGCCGTCGAATGGCAGGTGAGCGGCGATCTCGTGCCCTATGAGGCCGCGGTTTCGTTCATGGATGCGCGCGCCGCGGCAATCGCCACCGGCCGCGAGCCCGAACTGGTCTGGCTCATCGAACACCCTCCCCTCTATACCGCCGGTACCAGCGCCAAGGGCGCCGACGTGCTCGACGCGCGCTTTCCCATGTTCGAGAGCGGCCGCGGCGGGCAATTGACCTATCACGGCCCCGGGCAACGCGTGGCCTATGTGATGCTCGATCTCAAACGGCGCGGGCCCGACGTGCGCAAGTTCGTCGTGACGCTCGAAGAATGGATCATCCGCACGCTCGCGGCCTTCAACGTGCGAGGCGAACAGCGCGAGGACCGCATCGGCGTTTGGGTGCGCCGGCCCGACAAGGGTGAAGGTTTTGAAGACAAGATTGCCGCCATCGGCATCCGCGTCAAACAATGGGTGACGCTGCACGGCATGGCGCTCAACGTCGAACCGGACCTCACGCATTTCTCCGGCGTCGTGCCGTGTGGCGTGAGCGAACAGCGCTACGGCGTCACGAGTTTGGCCGACCTCGGCATTCCGGTGTCGATGCCCGAAGTGGATATGATCTTGCGGCGGGAATTTGCGGGGCTTTTCGGGCCGACCGCCGATCAGGCCGTCGGCAGCATCGAGAACAATTCGCCCGGCCGACGCAACTCCAGATCGGCATCGCTCCCCTCCCACTGATCGAGCGCGTCGACGCGAGCGGAGAATGGTCCGCACCGGCAGGCCTCGATCATATCCACGACCGCAGTCTCGCCGCCCTTGAAAACGGCTTCCACGCTGCCGTCGCGGCAATTGCGCACCCAACCTTCCATGCCCCGTTTGATCGCCTCGTGTTCGGCGAAGGCGCGGAAGCCGACGCCTTGCACGCGTCCTCGCACGACGATGTGGCGAACAATCATGCCAGATCTCCAACGCGCGCAACGTAATCCTAGGCAAATTCCAAAATCACCGCATCCACCGCCAGGCTGTCGCCCGGTTTGGCGCTGATCTTTTTCACCGTGCCGTCGATCTCGGCGCGCAGCACATTTTCCATCTTCATCGCTTCGACGACGGCAACGGTTTCACCGGCCTTGACCTCCTGGCCTTCCTTGACGGAGATCGAGACCACCAGACCCGGCATCGGGCAAAGCACTTGCTTGCCGGTGTCGGCAACTTTCTTTTCCGGCATCAGCCGTGCATAACCGGCTTCACTCGCGGTGTAGACGTAGGCTTTTGTTTC
Organism: Pseudolabrys sp.; assembly: GCA_036268675.1. Taxonomy (GTDB): domain Bacteria; phylum Pseudomonadota; class Alphaproteobacteria; order Rhizobiales; family Xanthobacteraceae; genus Pseudolabrys. Next base: position 7,194 of record DATATS010000078.1, on the reverse strand, counting down.
AGTTCCGCGAAAGGACAGCGCAAAGCCATTCGGGATCGGGCGTACCTGCACCGCGGCCGGATGGCTGTCGATGGTGCCCGTCCACAGCGGATCGCCCGGCTTCCAGTCCGATGTTACATGCCTGCGCGCCGCCTTGTTCTTGCCGGGCAACCGCACCGCGATGGTGCCGTTTTCGCGTTTGACCTCCAGCCGCATCTCGGTCGTGCCGAGCCAGACCGCGCGCTGGCTCTCGCGCGTCACGCCGCGCGCGTTCATCTGACCCGAGATGAGGCGCTTGCGCTCGCCCAGCACGTAATCGATCGCCGCCGCCACCGTCGCCAGCACATCGGCCCGTTCGCCCACGGGCGCCTGCGGATGGAAACCATCGGGAAACTCTTCCGCGATGAAGCCGGTCGAAAGCTTGCCGGCGCGCCAGCGCGGATGCGCCATCAGCGCCGAGAGGAACGGAATGTTATGACGGATGCCGTCGATGACGAAGGCATCGAGCGCATCGGCCTGCGCGTCGATCGCGGCATCGCGCGTCGGGGCATGCGTGACGAGCTTGGCGATCATCGGGTCGTAATAGAGTGAAATCTCTCCGCCCTCGGTGACGCCGGTGTCGTTGCGCACGGTCACGCCATGGGCGCTGCGCTCGGCCGGCGGCCGGTAGCGCGTCAGCCGCCCGGTCGAAGGCAGGAATTTGCGATATGGATCTTCGGCATAAACCCGGCTCTCGACGGCCCAGCCCTTGAGCGTTACGTCGCTCTGCTTGATCGTCAGCTTTTCGCCGGCGGCGACGCGGATCATTTGCTCGACCAAATCGATGCCGGTCACCAATTCAGTGACCGGGTGCTCGACCTGCAGCCGCGTATTCATTTCAAGAAAATAGAAACTCTTGTCCTGCGCGGCGACGAATTCCACCGTGCCGGCGCTGTCGTATCCGACGGCTTTGGCGAGCGCCACCGCCTGTTCGCCCATGGTCTTGCGCGTGGCGGGGTCGAGCAGCGGCGACGGCGCCTCCTCGATCACTTTCTGATTTCGGCGCTGGATCGAACATTCGCGCTCGCCGAGATAAATCACGTGGCCGTGCTTGTCGCCCAGCACTTGAATCTCGATGTGGCGCGGGTCGGTGATGAATTTCTCGATGAACACACGGTCGTCGCCGAACGACGATTTCGCCTCCGAACGCGCGCGGGCAAAACCTTCCGCCACCTCTGCTTTCGAATGCGCAATGCGCATGCCCTTGCCGCCGCCACCGGCGCTGGCCTTGATCATGACCGGGTAACCGATCTGATCGGCGATCTTCACCGCCTCCTTGTCGTCTTCGATGACGCCGAGATGGCCGGGCACGGTCGAGACTTTCGCCGCCGCGGCCGCCTTCTTCGACTCGATCTTGTCGCCCATGGCCGCAATGGCTTTTGCGTTGGGGCCGATGAAGACGATGCCAACGGCTTCCAGTGCTTTCGGAAAAGCCTCGCGCTCCGACAGGAATCCATAACCAGGGTGGACGGCCTCGGCGCCGCTTTGCTTGCAGGCGGCCACGATCCTGTCGATCAGCAAATAGCTTTTGGCGGCTTCCGGCGGGCCGATGGCGACAGCGGTATCGGCCATCTCGACGTGCAACGCGTCCCGGTCGGCCTCCGAATAGACGGCGACCGTCTCGATCCCCATTTTGCGCGCGGTCTTGATGATCCGGCAGGCGATCTCGCCGCGATTGGCAATCAGGATGCGCTTGAACATGCCGCGTTAAGGACCCTTGAGCCGGCCTTCTGGCTTACCGGCGTTGCCGCAATTCTGTCAATGACGGCCGCGCATCGTCGACGCCCGGAATAATCTTTCATGCCGACGCCGCACGGGCAACGCTTTGTTCTCATCGGCCCTAGACTCGCAATACGCCGATGTTCTTTGAGACCGGGCCTGTTCTCTAGCGACATGGGCAACTATATTAGCACGATCAAGCTGCATGATCGGCGATTTTGGAGGTCTGTTATGGCATTGGCGATTGGCGATACCGCCCCGGATTTCGAGGCGGAAACCACCGAAGGTAAAATCCGCTTTCACGACTGGCTCGGCAATTCATGGGGCGTGCTGTTTTCGCACCCCAAGGATTTCACGCCCGTCTGCACCACCGAACTCGGCACCATGGCGCGGCTGAAGCCGGAATTCGACAAGCGCAATGCCAAGATCATCGGTCTGTCGGTCGATCCAGTCGACAACCACAAGAAATGGGCCAGCGACATCAAGGACGTGGTCGGCTTTGCGCCGAACTATCCGATGATCGGCGATACCGACCTGAAGATTTCGAAGGCTTACGGAATGCTGCCGGCGAGCACCAGCGGTACCTCGGAAGGCCGCACGCCGGCCGACAACATGACCGTGCGGAACGTGTTCATTGTCGGACCCGACAAGAAGATCAAGCTGATCCTGGTCTATCCGATGACCACCGGACGCAATTTCGACGAGGTGCTGCGTGTGCTCGACTCGCTGCAATTGACCGCCAAGCACCGCGTGGCAACGCCCGCGAACTGGAAGCAAGGCGAGGACGTCATCCTCACCGGCGCGATCACGGACGATGAAGCCAAGAAGCTTTATCCCGCCGGCTACAAGCAGCCGAAGCCTTATATCCGCATCGCGCCGCAGCCGAAATAACTCACGGCTAAATAGTGAATTGCAGAGCGCGGGCCTTGTGGTCCGCGCTCTTGCTTTCGGACGCGCGCAACGCGAATGTGACGCCGAAATCGCTACGTCTGGAGCATTGCGATGAACGAATTAGCCGACAAGCAGCCGCCCTTTGCCGATTTTCTCGGCCTCAAGATCACGTCCGTGTCGCCTGAGCGCGTGACCGCCGAATTGCCTGCGCGCGAAGAGCTCAACAACCGCTTCGGCATCCTGCACGGCGGCGCCATCATGGCGCTGGCCGACAATCTTGGTGGCACCGCTCCCACCGCCAACCTCAAGGAAGGCCAGTCCACCACCACGATCGAGAGCAAGACCAATTTCTTTGCCGCGGTGCCGATCGGCGATGTGGCCTACGCCGAATGTACGCCGCTACATCGCGGCCGCACCACCATGGTCTGGCAAACCCGCGTCACGCGGGGCGACGGACGGCTGTGCGCGTTGGTGACGCAAACGCAATTAGTGCTGAGCGCAAAACCATAATCAGGCATCCGGCAAAGCCGAGGCTGCAACGTTCGCCGCCACCGGCTTGACGCCGCCGACGCCGCGATTGACCAGCACAACGCCTGCGGCGCACACCACCATGCCGGCGATGGACAGCGCGTCGAGCGTTTCGCCGAACAGCAGATAGGCCAGCAACGCGGTGACCACCGGCACCAGATAGAATAGACTGGCAAAACCGGTCGCCGCCGAACGGCGGATCAGCCAATACATCAGCGCGACCGCGGCGATCGAGAGCACGAAAACGAGCCAGGCAATCGCAAAGATCAGTTCGCCGCTCCAGTGGATGACGCGCGTCTCGAAGGCGAAGGCGGCGATCCCGAACAGCACGCAAGCGCCGGCATATTGCACCGTGTTGCCGGCGCGCCAGTCGATTTTGCCGCAATAGCGCTTCTGGTAGAGCGTGCCGAGCGTGATGCCGATGAGCGAGGCAAAGCTCGCGATCCAGCCCAACACCGAACCCTCCGCCACCATGCGCCGGTCGTGCAGCACCAGCGCCACGCCGATCAGCCCAAGCGCCAGGCCGAACCATTGCAGCTGCCTGACCTTTTCGCCCAAATACCGGTTTGCCAGCGTCGAGGTGAGGATCGGCTGCAAGCCGGGGATCAACGCCGAGATGCCGGCCGGCACGCCCTGGCTGATCGCGATGAAGACGCCGCCGAGATAAAGCCCATGCACCAGCGAGCCCACCACCAGGCTGTGGCCGATTTCAACGCCGCGCGGCCAGCGCGCGCGCGTGATCAACGCGATCATCGTCATGACCGACACCACGCAAAGCATGCGCACGGCCAGAAACGTCATCGGCTCGATGTAAGGCAGGCCATAACGCGCACCGATAAAGCCGGTGCTCCACAACAGCACGAACAGCATCGGCGCGGCGGCAACCGCCAAATGAGTGAGGCGCATCGTGAACTCGTGCGGGACTGGAAAGAAATGCGGGCAAAGCGCCTATAGCACCCGATTACCGCAGCGCCAAGTTCCCGCCGCGCTGCACCAAATTTACCTTGCGGCGGAACAAGCGGGCGCGCCCTTCGTTTTCTCTGTTCGAGACGAATCGAACCATGGAGAAACGCCATGTCAGATCCGCGTTATACCGATCCGCGGTCGACGGATCCGCGATTGAGCGATCCGGTACTGCGTCGTGACGAGAGCGTCGGCGGCATGTGGGGCTGGATTGCCGGTCTTGCAGTGGTTGCGCTGGTCGTGTTCCTGCTGGTCGCCGGCTACAGCAACAACCACACCGCCGCAAACAATCCGGCAAGCAGCACCGCGACACGGCAGATGACGCCGCCGCCGAGCACGACGGGCCAAGGTGCGCCCATGGCCGCTCCGTTGACGCCGGCGCCGCCAAAGCCGTCCGGCACGCAGTAAGTTAAGAAGCTCTGCGCGCTTGAAGCAAAGCGAACTCCGGCGCCCATGATCGGCGCCGGAGGTTCGCGTATGCGTGGTGCGGCATTATGGGTGCTTTCCCGGAACCGGGATGGCGGCAGTTGCATTGCCTCAGTATGGAGGACGCTATGCCCACATCCGATGCACCGCAGCCGAGAAAACTGATCCAAGAACAGCCCGATCCATTCCTGCGCGAAGGCACCCGAAGCCGGGGCTGGACGTGGGCGGTGTTGCTCGTCGCGGCCGGCGTCATCATCGTGACGGTGGCCGTGCTGTCATATCGCCACCCGAACGGCACCGCGCTCAACCCGCTGCCCAATCAAGGGCCGCCGATCACGACCGGCTCGAGCTCCACGGTACCGCCCACCGTGCTGCCGACGGGCCGCACCAACAGTAACGTGCCGTCCAACGGACAAAGTACCACCGTCCGCTGATCGGCAGTGGCGGCTCGCGTTTCGTTTAGCCGAGAATTGAAAAAATGCCGAAGCCGAGGGTGGTGCTCAGCACCGCCTCAAGGGTGTGGAATTGCATGCCGCTCATGCCGCTCTCGACATAGGGAAACAGCATGCCGCCGACCGGCAGCATGACCGCGGTCACGGCGGCGACGCAGAGCAATCGCACAATGAATGGTTTCCCGAACATGTGACCCACGTCCCCCCGCTTCCCGTTACCTTCTCACGGGCGGGGCGCGGCAGGCAATGCGCTATTTGCGGCGGCAATTCTTCAAGTTTGATAGGCGGCGTCGATTGGAACCCGGTAGCCTTTGACCAGCCGGTTGGTCTCGTTGGCCATGCCGGTAACCGCCATCACCTCGCCGAACATGGCCTCGCTCATGCCCGCCTTGCGCGCCGCCGCCGTATGGCTGGCGATGCAATAATCGCAGCCGTTGCTCACGCTCACCGCCAGATAGATCATTTCCTTGGTCAGGGGATCGAGCGCGCCAGGCTGCATGATCTCCTTCACGCTTTCCCAGGTGCGCTTGAGCGTTGCCGGATCGCGCGCGAGATACTTCCAGAAATTATTCACGTCCGGCACGTTGCGCGACTTTTTGATGTCGTCATAGACGGCGCGCACCTGCGGCGAAGCGTCCTTGTATTCGATCGGCGGCGGGGTGGACATGTGCGGGCTCCTTCAATCAGGTCATCAGCATCGGCCTTGATATTGTCATTGCCGGCCTTGACCCGGCAATCCATGATGCTGCTCAGGCAAAGGGAAAAATGCATGCCGAAAACACCCGATTATTTCCACGGAAAGACCATCCTCATCACCGGCGCCGCCAGCGGCATCGGACGCGCCACCGCGAAAATCTTCGCGCGCGAGGGCGCCAATGTGGTCTGCGCCGACATCAACGAAGACGGCGTGAAAGAGACCGTCGCGCAGGTCAACGCCGTCGCAGGCCAGTCGAACAGCCGGGCGCTGGCGCTTACAACCGACGTCACCAAGCGCTTGGCGGTCGAGGACATGGTGGAGCTGGCGATCGACGATTTCGGCCAGGTGCATTTCCTGTTCAACTCGGCGGGCGCGGCGCTGCGCCGCTCGAAATTCCTCGACATCGACGACGACCTGCTCGAACGCACGTTCGATCTCAACCTCAAGGGCACGTTCTATGCCATGCAAGCGGTGCTCCCGCACATGCTCGGCAACAAGTTCGGCGTGATCGTCAATGTCGGGAGCATGGCGCACAAGCGCGGCGGCCCCGGCACCTCGGTCCATTACGCGGCAGCCAAGGGCGCCGTCGTCACCATGACCATGGGGGTCGCGCGTGAATTCGCCGCGCAGGGCATCCGCGCGCTGTCGATCTCGCCGGGGCCGATCGACACGGCCTTCGCCGCCGCGGCCGCGACCTCGCCGGAATTGAAACAGGCGATGCTCAACGACGTGCCGATGAAGCGCTTCGGCAGCGCGGATGAAATCGGCGAACTGGTGCTGTTCATGTGTTCGGACGCCTGCGGATTCATGACGGCGGACACGGTCTATGTGAACGGCGGCGGCGGCTGGCGCTAGGGCTTGTTCATCTCGTCGAACAGCTTGCGGTCCTCCGGCGACAATTGCTTGCGCATGAATTCGCGCATCTTGGCCGGGTCGCTGGCAATCGCCTGCATATCGACGTCGTCCGTTTTGGCGGCAGCCGGCGGCTTGGGAAGCTTCTGCATGCTTTGCATCAACGCATCGACATCCTTTTGCGCGTCGTCGTCCTTGTCGGCCTTGGCGGGCCGCGGCGTCGGATCGGTGCATTTGCCGCTGCCGCCGACGACCTTCACGAACTTGCCCTTGGCGATGGTGTGGCTGCACAGCACGGCTTCGCCGACGCCGGGCGCGACGTTCTTGGTGCAGGACGATTGCTCGGTGGTGCCGGCCCGCGTGGTCGAGATCTGGCAATTCACCTGACAACTCGTCTCGGCCGCGTAGGGATTGGCGATCATCGCGGCGAAGGATTTTCCGTCGGGCGCGATGCGGCAGATGAAGGTGCCGGGCTTGACCGCGGCTGCGGCCTGCGCCGGTGCCGCTGCTGCGGGCGCGCCGGCGCAACTGTCCTTGGCCGAGATCACTTTCTTGTACCAGGGCTCGGGCTTGTCGAAGTTGCAGAGCGAATGCGCCTTGGCCAAAGGCGGCGTGGTGCCGCCGCAAGCGACCTGCACGACGCCGATT
>DATATS010000077.1:0-3892 GCA_036268675.1 Pseudolabrys sp. | reverse complement strand
CGTCGCCGTTTTCACCAGCCGCGCAATTTCAGAGACTGCTTCAAAATCGCCAACCGAGGCGATTGGAAAGCCGGCCTCGATGATGTCCACGCCCATCGTGTCGAGCAGCTCGGCGACCGCGAGCTTCTCTTCATGCGTCATCGTGGCGCCGGGGCATTGCTCGCCATCGCGCAAGGTCGTGTCGAATATAACGACGTGGTCCTTCTCGGACTGGGTCTGGGAACTCATGGGATTAGTCCTTCTCGTCGAATGCGCCGTTGCGGCGCGTTTCCAGGGTGCTGAGCTTCATTCCGATCCCCCGAGTGCCCAGGCATGCAATGCCCAGCCGGCTCTCAGGGGCGAATAAGCAGAAGGAGCGTTCCTAGAATGAGGGTGGCCGCGGATTCGGCTTGCGCCGCCCGCCCGATCGCGCAGATGTTCTGCCGCGTCGACATTGCCTTACGAACCCTCGTCTTCGACGGCCAAGGTCGCGGATCAAGGTAAAGTCCGCGTTAACCGCAGGCAGTTTCTAGCGGAAAGTGGCGGCGGGAATCAAGCGCGACGGATAGTTAGGTCAGCATTGCTGTCTGTTCTGCCGGCGGCGGACTGCCCACGTCGCTATCGACAACGCCGCCAAGCGAGAACGTCATGGCCACCATCGCCTCACACCTGCGCCGCATCGCCCGGCGCCGCCAGATTTTATTTTTTCCGGCCTTCGCTCTGGTGCTCTTCGTACCGGCAGGCTCGTTGCATTTCTGGCAGGCGTGGCTCTTTGCGTTCGTCTTTATCGCCTCGACAAGTGCGCTCGCCTTTTATTTCATGAAACACGATCCCGCGCTGATCGAGCGCCGCAGGGCGGTCGGTCCCGCCGCCGAAAGCGAGCCTGCGCAGAAAATCATCATGTCGATGATCTCCGCAGGCTTCCTGTTGCTGGTCGTCGTCCCCGGGCTCGATTATCGCTGGCATTGGTCCGATGTGCCGACCTGGCTCGTTCTTGCGGCCGATATCGGCATCGTGTTGAGCAATGCCGTATTCTTCGTGGTGATGAAGCAAAACAGCTATGCGGCATCGACCGTCAGGGTCGAGGCCGGCCAGCCGGTTATCTCGACCGGCGCCTACGCCGTCGTACGCCATCCAATGTATGCCGGCGCGCTGCTGCTGCTGGTCTGCATACCGCTCGCGCTCGGATCGTATTGGGCGCTGCTGGTCCTGATCCTGCTGGTGCCGCTTCTTGCCTGGCGGTTGCTCGATGAGGAGCGCTATCTGACGCTCAACTTGCCGGGATACGCCGACTATTGCCGCCGCGTGCGCCATCGGCTCATCCCGGGGATTTGGTGAGCGCGCCTTTTGCGGAACAAATGCGCGCGCAATCCATTGCCCGTTCATGACACGCAAGGATGGACCCTCAGAACCGGCGCCCTACCCGGCAAGCAAGGCGCGCGGCGGCGACATTGTGCTACGCACGCGCAAAGAGCGCGCGATCTTCATCGCGGGCTTGGCCGGCGCGCTGGTGCTGGCGGTGATCTTGGCCGTCGCGGCAACGTACAGTTAGCGCCGGCAAACCCTATCGCAAGGCAAACTGCCACGCCAGAAACGCCGTCACGAATCGCGGCATGGCGGCGGTGAAATCGGCTGTGCCGCGCACGATGCAAATGTCGGACAGCTCCGGCTGGCGCTCGCTTGCGAGGTGGCCAAGGATGCGCGCGCGCAAGGCATCGGCATTGAGGCTACTGTGCAGCCGCCTGACCATCACGATTTCCGCGCTATCGGCAACCGCGATCCAGCCTGCATCGGCGTCGAACCCGGCCGCGTCCAGTCCGGTCTCTTCGGTCAATTCGCGCCGCACGCTGAAATCGAGATCGACCGTGCCGCCGACGATATCGTCACGATCGGGCGTGCCACAGGGAAAATAGATGCGGCCGGCATTGAACGTATGCGCGCCCATCACTCCAAGAAGCACCGCGCCGTCCGCCGCAATGACCGCCGCCGCGCCGAAACAATCGTGCACGCCAGCAGACGGACGGCCCCAATGACGCCAGGCGCAAAAGCTCGCATAGTCGGTTTCCAGATAGTCTCCGCGAAACACGCCGTTCGCCAGCGCGTGGCGATGCATCAGCAGCACGCGCCCATTCCATATCTCGGGTTTCTCACGCTGGACCACGGCAAAATAAGCGTCGATCTCGGCCCGCCGCTCGTCCGCGAAAGCCCAGGGTTTGGGCGCGAGGGACAGTTCCAGCCGCTCGACGGGAAAGATGACGGGCTCGCTCATCGGCTCCGGGCTCAAATGGCTTGCGCCTCGAACACGCGGCTTGGTTTCACGATTTCATCCTGCGCGGCGACCAGTTCGATCTGGGACGCGCCCGCTTCTGCGGTCTTCGCGAGCACGCCGAAAATCGCTGACGCAGAACGCGACAGCGCCACATCGATCTTTCCCTCGCGCAGATAATGCGCAAAGAACAATGCGGCGATGGCATCACCCGCGCCGTTTACCGCCAGCGCCAGCTTCGGGGTGCGCAACATGAAACAGCCCTCGCCGTCCGAAGCCAGCATGTCGATTGCGTCAGCCGGCGTCTCGGTGGTGTGCAGCGAGGTCACGAGAATCACGCGCGGGCCCAGGTCGTGCACGGCTTTGACCGCGTCACGCGCTTGCGCCAGCATCCTGCTTTCACGGCCGCTCAGCATATCAAGCTCGAATTGATTGGGCGTGACGATGTCGGCGGCCGCCACCGCCTGCTCTTTGATGAATTCAGGAATGCCGCGCGCGACATAGACGCCGCGGCCGACATCGCCGATCACCGGATCGCAAGCATAGCGCGCCGCCGGATTAGCGCGCTTGACCGCCGCTACGGCGTCGAGGATGGCCTCGCCGATATCGGCGCCGCCCATATAGCCGGACAGCACCCCATCGCATTCAGGAAGCACGCCGCGCTGCTCGACGCCGGCAACCAGCTCGCGGATCAGGCCGGCATCGAAGACACGGCCCTGCCATTTTCCATAGCCGGTGTGGTTGGAGAACTGCACGGTGTGGATCGGCCACACCTCGACGCCCATGCGCTGGAGCGCGAACACCGCGGCCGCGTTGCCGACATGGCCGTAAACGACATGCGACTGGATGGAGAGGAGGTTCATGTTGTCCTACCTCTCCCCGCGCGCGGGGAGAGGTAAGCTCTGCCACTTCATCCCGGTCTAGTAGCCCTCTTTGTCGACGAACGCATTGGTGTAGGTCTTCGACAAGTCGATATTCGCCTTGGCGATCGCCGGCGAAGACTTTGCGAACACCGCGAGCACCGCGGCGGCGCCCTTGGGATCCATGCGGCCGGTATCGGAATACATCGCCATCGTGTTCTTGAGCGCCGCCGTATAGAGCTCCTTGTTCTTGGTGAACTCGGGCGGCATCTTGGCGGTGATCTCCTCGGCCGAATGGCTATGAATCCATTTCAGCGTGGCGACGATGGCGTTGGTCATGCCCTGCACTTCCTTCGGATGCGCGGCAATCCACTCGGCCTTGGTATAGAGCGCGCCGCCCGGATACTGGCCGCCGAACACGGCGAGCGTGTCCTTCTCGGAACGGGTGTCGCTCAGGATGCGCAGATCCTTGTATTTGTTGGAGAGCACCGTCACCGCCGGGTCGAGCATGACGGCGGCGTCGATCTGGCCCTGCTCCATGGCGGCAATTGCAGATGCGCCAAGGCCGACGCCGATGACGGCGGCTGAATCCTTGTCCATGCCGTTCTGGCTCAGCAGATATTTGAGGAAGAAGTCGGTCGACGAACCCGGCGCGCTGACGCCGACTTTCTTGCCGGCAAGATCCTTCACCGATTTGATCTCGTTGGTGTGCTTGGGCGAAACCACCAGCACCAGGCCGGGAAAGCGGTCATAGACCACGAAGGATTGCAGATGCTGTCCCTTGGGC
>DATATS010000076.1:0-23415 GCA_036268675.1 Pseudolabrys sp. | reverse complement strand
GGGCCCAAGCTCGAATATGTCTTGCGCGACGCCATCGGCCGCGACTGGCAATGCGGCACTGTGCAGGTCGATCTCAACATGCCGGGGCGGCTCGGCGCGTTCTATATCGACGATCATTCCAACAAGATAACGCCGGTCATGATCCACCGCGCCATGTTCGGATCCCTCGAACGCTTTACCGGCATCATGATCGAGCACTATGCCGGACATCTGCCGCTCTGGCTCTCTCCGGTGCAGGCAATCGTCGCCACCATCACGTCGGACGCCGACGATTATGCGCGCGAGGCGATCGCTGCAGCGCGCCGGCTCGGCCTGCGCGTCGCCAGCGATCTGCGCACCGAGAAGATCAACTACAAGGTGCGCGAACACTCGCTCGCCAAGGTGCCAGCGCTACTGGTAGTCGGCAAGAAGGAAGCAGCCGAGCGCACGGTTTCGGTGCGCCGGCTCGGACGGGAGACGCAGGAGGTCATGCCGCTCGACGTTGCGCTTCAGGCGCTGGCCGAGGAGGCTGTTGCGCCGGATGTGCGGCGCGAGCGCATGGGCTCATAAAAACACGGGAGGATGCAAATGCCAAAAGGCTACTGGGTGACGACTTATCGTTCGGTCAAAGATCCGGACAAGCTTGCCGCTTACGCCAATCTAGCGCCGGCAGCGCTGGCGCCTTTCGGCGTCAAATATCTCGTGCGCGGCGCAGCCGCGGCGACCTACGAGGCCGGCATCAAGCAGCGCGTCGTCATCAGCGTCTTCGACAGCGTGGAAAAGGCGATCGCCGCGCACGACTGTCCCGCCTATCAGGACGCAGTCAAGGTTTTGGGCGATGGCGCCGAACGCGACGTGCGGATTGCCGAAGGACTGGAATAATTATCCCGCCGCTCAGGCGCCGCTGGCCGCGCGCAGGCCGGTCACGGTCGGCCGCTCCAGCGTGCCGAGGAACCGTTCGGCCCAATGCGTGAGGTCGTTTGCCACCAGCACGCGGAAATTCTGCTCGTGGCGCTGGCGCCGTTCCTCCAGCGGCATCGACAGCGCGCGGTTAATGGCGATCGCCACGCCTTCCGGATCGTACGGGTTGACGAGCAGCGCCGCCCCGCATTCGCGCGCGGCGCCGGCAAAGCGCGACAGAACCAAGACGCCGGGGTCTTCCGGGTTCTGCGCGGCTATATATTCCTTGGCCACTAGGTTCATGCCGTCGCGCAACGGCGTCACCAGCGCTGCGCGCGCCGCGCGATAGAGGCCGGCAAGCGCGGTGCGGCTGTGCGCCTTGTTGATATAGCGCAGCGGCGTCCATGACGCCTCGCCGAACGTGCCGTTGATGCGGCCAACCGCCTCGCCCACCTGGCGGCCGATGTCGGCATATTCCTGGATGCCGGTGCGGCTGCGCGGGGTTATCTGCAGATAAGTGACCTTGCCGCGCCAGTCGGGAAAATTATTCAGGAAGCGCTCGAAGGCGTTCATCCGTTCCGGCAAGCCTTTCGAATAGTCGAGGCGGTCGACGCCGATGATCATGGCGCGACCCGACAGGCTTTCCAGTACTTCGCGCACGAAGTCGGATTCGATGGCGCGACGCGCCAGCCGTTGGAAAGCTTCGGTTTCGACGCCGACCGGGAATGCCCCGATGCGAACGATGCGGTCGCCGAAGGCGAAGCTCTCGTCGTCGACGCGGTTGAGCCCGCGCTCGGTCGCGAGATAGCGCGCGAAATTGGTGGCGTCGAGTTCGGTCTGCAGGCCGACGAGATCGTATTGGTTGAGCGCCGGGATCAATTGCTCGTGGTTGGGCAATGCGGTGAGAATTTCGGGCGGCGGGCACGGCACGTGCAGGAAGAAGCCGATCTTGTTGCTGTGCCCGCGCTCGCGCAGCGCCTTGGCGAGCGGGATCAGGTGATAGTCATGCACCCAGATCACGTCGTCCGGCCGCAGCACGGTTTCCAGATTGCGGGCGAAGAATTCGTTGACCCGGAAATAGCCGCCGAGATCGCGGCGCGTGAATTCGGCAAGATCGAGGCGGTAATGCAGGATCGGCCACAGCACGCGGTTGGCAAAGCCGTTGTAGAATTCCTGATAGTCGTCCTTGCGCAGATTGACCGTGACGTAGGAGACATTGTCCTGCGTGACGGTCTTGGGCGGACCCGGATCGTCATCGACTGCGCGCCCGCTCCAGCCGAACCAGACCCCGCCGCTCTGGCGCAACGCGGGGCGGATCGCAACTTCGAGCCCGCCGGCGCGCGCGCTGCGATCGGGAATGCCAACCCGGTTCGATATTACGACGAGCCGCGCCAATACCGGTCTCCCCAACTGCGCGACAGCTTGATCGCGGTCAAAATCAATCCGGACATCGAATAGGTCTGCGGAAAATTACCCCACAGTCTGCCGGTCTCGGGATGGATGTCCTCCGACAGCAGACCGTAGCGGTTACGCATGGCAAGCGCCTCGACGAACATCTCGCGCGCCTCTTCACGTTTGCCAATCTCCCACAATGCATCGATCAGCCAGAATCGGCAAATCAAAAAGGCCGTCTCCGGCGTGCCGAAATCGTCGGCCGCGACATAACGCATGACGTGGCGGCCGCGGCGAAGTTCGGCGCTGATCGCCTCCACGGTCGAGACGAAACGGGGATCGTCGGGCGCAATCAGGCCGAGTTCCGCGAGCAGCAGACAGCTCGCGTCGAGGTCTTCTCCCTCGAACGCCCCGACGAATGCCTTGCGCTTGGGATTCCAGGCGCGCTGCAGGACCTCGGCGCCAATTTTACCTGCGACCTCGCCCCAGTATTTCGCGCGCTCCGGCAGATTGAGATGGCTTGCGATTGCCTCCAGACGCTGGCAGCCGGCCCAGCACATCGCCGCCGAAAACGTATGCACGCGCTTGCGGCCACGATATTCCCAGATGCCGGCGTCCGGTTCGAGCGCGAGCCTGGCGGCCTGCTCGCCAAGCGGCTCGATCAGATGAAACAGCGCCGCGTCGCCCGGCCGCGGCAGGCGGCGATCGAAGAACATCGGCGTCGCCGCCATGATGATGCTGCCATAGACGTCGTGCTGGTCCTGGCTGACCGCTGCGTTGCCGATGCGCACCGGTCCGTCGCCGCCATAACCGGCGAGCGCATCGGCGGTGCGTTCGTCGAGCGCGTCGGTATGCACGACGGCGTAGAGCGGGCGCAGGCTTTCCGTGCGGTTGGCGGCGATGCTCAGGATATAGGAGATGAAGTCCTCCATCGTCCGCGTCGCCCCGATGCGATTGAGCGCGCGCACCACGAAGAACGCGTCGCGCATCCAGCAATAACGATAATCCCAGGTGCGTCCCGAGCCCGGACCTTCCGGGATAGAGGTCGTGAGCGCGGCAACGATGGCGCCGGTCTCCTCGAAACTGGACAGCTTGAGCGTGATGGCGGCGCGGATGATCTCGTCCTGCCAGTCGATCGAAAACGCCAGACGCCGCACCCATTCCATCCAATAGTCGCGCGTGCGCTCGCAGAATTCCCGGCACGTGCTTTCGAGCGCGCCTTCGAACGGCTCATCGACGCCAAACACCATGTGCACCGGCTTGGTGAGCACGAACGGGGCTTCGCTTTCAACGTAGGACAGCGGCGCATCGGTGGTGAGCCGCACTGGCACGTCGTCACGCCAGAAGCGGATGTGATTGCTGCCCGCTGAGCGCGTTTCCACCGGCACGCCATAGCGGTGCGTCGTGCGGAAGCGGATGGTGACGCGCGGCATCCCGCCGATCGGCTCGATGATGCGCACCAGTTGCGGCGGGCGGAACGTGCGGCCGAAAATCTGAAAGCGCGGCGCGAAATCCGTGATGCGCACCGCCCCGCCCTGGCCGTCGATCAATTCGGTGACGACGATGGCGGTATTGCGCACGTAGTCCGAGCGGGTCTCGACTTGCCCGTCGAGCACCACGTCGGTGAAGCCCTTGTCCTCTTCGCCCGCCAGCAGGCGGCAAAATACCGGGTCGCCGTCATAGCGCGGCAGGCACCACCACACGATGCGCGCGGAAGGATCGAGCAATGCCGCGGTGCGGCCATTGCCGATCACCGCAAGATCGAGGCCGTAATCGGTCATGAGGTTGCACCCTGCCCCTTTGCCGCCAGCCGCTGCAAGGCGTGCCGGACCTGCATGGGAGATTCGAAAACACCGGCGACGCCGTCGAAGCGGCGGCTCACCGAATAACCGCGGCCGCCCAATTCCGGGAGGATCGCGAACACCGATTCATCGGTGACATCGTCGCCGATGAAGACCGGCATGCGACCGCTAAACGGCGCGTGCGTCAAAAGCGCGCGCACCGCCACGCCCTTGCTGATGCCGGGCCGCTTGACCTCGATCATGGCCTTGCCCATCAACACTTCGATGGGCTCGGCGGGAAAATTCCGGCAGCCTTCGTCGATCAGTTGACGCAACCGGTCTTCCTGCTGCGGCGCCCCGCGGAAATGCAGCGCGAACGAATAGTCCTTGTCCTCGGCAACGATCCCCGATCCGGTGGTCGCTGCGCTGGCGAGCCACTCGCGCAGGCCTGCGGGCAATTGTTTGGCGGTCTGCTCTATTTTGCCGCGGACACGCATCTCGGCTCCGTGCCCGCCGATCGCCGGCAAGACGAGCGGAGCAAACAGCCGGTCGAGATCGCGGATCGGCCGCCCGCTCACAAGCGCCAGCGCCCCGCCGGTCTCGGCCAGCAGGCGTTCAAGTGAATCGCACAGCGCATCGGAAACATGCACCTCGTTCGGCGTCGGCCCGATGTCGATGATGGTGCCGTCCACGTCGAGCAACAGCGCGGTCGACTTCGCGTCGAGGTCGCTGAAAAGGTCGGGGGTTGCATCGCCGGCAATGGGTTGCGTCACCATAATCTATTCCAACAATCGGCGTTGCGAGTCGGTTCCCGCGAATAGCGTGAGCTAGCGCGCCTGCACCTCGACGTCGCCGTCAACGCCGGCAACGACCTTGAATTCGCGCTCGAATATCTTGCCTTCGTTGCGCGCGATGGCGCGGTATTCGCCTTCCGCCAGAACCACGCGCGGAAACGCGCCGATCGACTCCTTGATCACGTCGCCGCCGGGCGTGAGCACCGACCATGCGGTATTGGCGAGCGCTTCGCCGCCCTTCTCGTTCACCAGCTTGAGCGTGATCGCGGCGGCGCGGTGGTTGACCGTGATGTCGGTGAGCTTGCCAGCCTGCACGCGGATGTCGGACCGCACCACGGCATTGGCGTCGCCGTAGTTCGACACGATGTAATAGGTGCCTTCAGGCACCACAACCACGCCGCCAGTCATGACGTGCTCGGCGATCGGCCGCCGGTCGCCGGCCTCGAACTGGCTGCCTTTATAGACGTCGAATGAAATCTGCCCGGCGGGAATACGGACATCGCCCACGCGGCCTTCCATGCGCAGCGCGCCGGCGGGAAGATCGAAATCTTCGTGCAGGGTCCGGCCGTCCAGCGTCACCGGCTTGACGGCGGTGGCAAGCCCAAAGCCGACATGCACGATGTAGGCGCCGGTCGGTAGCACCAGCGTGGGCGTCGGCGACTTGTCTTCCTTGACCAGATGGAAGTTGCCGGTGCTGTCGGGCTTTGCGCCGTAAACGCGCCAGGTCAGTCCGCCGTCGATGACGGGGGCGCCCTTGCCGAAGCGCGCACTGAGCATGAGCGCGGCCTTACCCGCCGGCACCATCGGCGCCTGGATCGCGGGTGCGGCGTTTTGCGGGGTCGGCCATTGCGGCACCGGCGCGAGTCCTCCGCCGCTCGAGCCGAAAGCTTCGCCGGGCGTAACCCGGTTGGGCGTGACCAGTCCGGTTGAGGGCGCCGCGGAAAACAACGAATCCTGCGTCGACACCTGCGCCCACGCCGCATCCGGTACGACCAGGCACAGGATGATGGCGAGCGCTGGCCCCAGCCGGCCCAAGGCTGTGGCGATTGCGGGTAATGTCTTCATTGCGGCGCGTTTTCGGCCCAAATCGCGGCGATTTCAAGCCAGAAGCGCCGGTTTGTCACGCGCCATCGCGCGGCCTTGAGAAACTCAGGCGGATAGTTTCTCGACCGGAATTGTGATTGTGACCGCCAGACCCGCAGGCCGCCAATCGCAATCCAACGTCCCGCCGAATTGTCCCGTGATTGTTCTTTGCGCCAACACGCTGCCAAAACCTGTAATTGCCGGCGGCGCTGCGACAGCCGGCCCGTCTCGTTCGGTCCAGTTCAGGACGACGTTGCCGTTTTCGTTACGCCAGCCGATATCGACGCGGCCCTGATCGATTTTCAGCGCGCCATATTTGGCGGCGTTTGTCGCCAACTCGTGGATGACGAGCGCGATGCCATTCACCGCATGCTCGCCGCATTGGATCGGTGGGCCCTCAATCGAGATTTGGCTTTCAGCATCTGAGGCGGAGCCGGCGTGCGGACGCACGATTGCCTCGATCACTTCCACCAGGTCGGATGCAGGCGGCCCGGCGTCCACGTCATGGAAATTACGGCGAACGAGCGAATGCGCGCTCGCAAGCGCGTGCATCCGGCCCGTGAGCACCTCGGCCATCTCTTCCTTGGTCGCGCTGTTTCTCGCGCTGACCCGGATCATCCCGTCGGCGATCGCGAACAGATTCTTGACGCGATGGCTCATTTCCCTGGTCAAGGTTTCCTGCTCTTCCAAGGACTTCTGCAAACGCTGTTCACTCTGCAACATGCGCAGCGCGATGCCGACGAACGAGGCCATCTCCGTCATGACGCGGGCGTGGCCGCTGTCGAAATGGTTGTCTTCGTCGGAAATAATCCAGAGCGTCCCCAACGGATCGGTGCTGCCGACATGCAACGGCACCAGCAGCACTTCCGGCACGACGATATTGGCGTCGGCAATCCAGCTATAGACCCGCTCGGGATGCGCCGAGAGGACCGGCGTGTTCAGGTCGAGCGTGATCCCGCATGGGCTGAAATTGCGCGGGGTCGTCGTGCCATTGAACGGTTCGAGAATGCCGCGCAGGTACTGCCAGCGGAAAACGCCGGGCGCCGGATTTTCTTCGTACAGGCTGAGACCCGCCGACACGCCACCGGCCATCTGCATGGCGAGGTCGACAAAGCGCGGAAGGATTTCGGCCGGCCGGTCGGCCATGCGCGCCGCCAGATCCTGCAGCGCGATTTTTTCCTGGAGGTAATCGGTCTTTTTGGGAACGCGACGAGACAGTTCATCCGTGATGAACACGCCGGCGACTGAAGTTTCTACAGTGCGCGCCAAACCCATAGCAGCACCTCTTCCGGCCCTGGTGATAAGCCGCTTTACAGCTTCAAATATTGCCAACCGATCCGAAATACTGTCAACAACCCACACTGCACGGCTTCGTACGGTCGCCGGTTTAGCCCAGCAACCGTCGATACTCCTGCTCGGGCAGTCCGTAAAAGCCCCCGGCAATGCGTTCCAGCCCTTTGCGGTTGAGCACAATAATCACGCCGCGCTGCGCTTTTATGACCTTGCGGTGCTGCAAATCGCCGACAGCCTCGGTGACGCCGGCCCTGCGGACGCCAAGCATCAATCCGAGAAACTCATGCGTGAGGGCGAGCGTATCGCCGCCCACGCGATCCTGCGCCATGAGAAGCCAACGCGCCAAACGCTCCGGTACTTTGGCGCGCGCATTCGCGATGGCTGTGTGCGCGGTCTGCACCATGAACGACTGGACGTATTTAAGGAGCAGCCGACGTAAAGTCGCGCTTTCTGTCGTCGCCTTCTGCAATTCCTTAGTTGCAATCCGCTCGCCGGTGCCAGTGGCCTGAATGTAGGTGGAATGGGGCGACTGGTCATCGCCCAACAGAACCGACGAGCCGGACATTCCTTCGCGGCCAATTAAACCGATCTCGATTCGCGTTGAATTGGCTTGCTCGGCAACGACGGATGCGATGCCTGTATGCATGAAATAGATCGCTTCGATCGGCTTATTGGGCCTTTCCATCTCGTACCGCAGCTTGAGGTTCATCGGCTTCAGGTGCGGTCGCAGGCGCGCAAGATCGGGCGGCGAGAGCGCAGCGAGGAGATGGTTGGACCCGTGACCGTGACCGCGGGTGATTTCTGACATGCTCTTTTCCCTCGAGGGGCAAGAGCACCGAAGCGTCTCCTGAACACCCGCGCCCAAAATACGGCGGGCGGTAAACATGCACTACGCCCCTTTTTCTCGAATGCCTAATCTCGCGGCGTCCATGGGCGAGCGACGTGACCTTTTGGCGTGTGTCATTTGACGTAAGGGGAAATAGTTTGCATTGTACGGAACCGTACGACGTGGCTTCCGTTGTCGTTACGACGTGCGGGTGGAAGGGCCTGCGGGTTCATCGAACAATTCGTCAACTGAGCCCCCGATCGCGTATCCCGCGGTGCCGGTTCGAAAACTTTTCATGAACGAGTCCGCCGCAATCAAATCAAAGCCTGTCGTTCTCATTGTCGAGGACGAGTATCTGTTGCGGATGCATGCCGCCGAGACAATCAGGGAGGCGGGCTTCGACGTGGTTGAGGCTTACAATGCCGATGAGGCGATTTCGATATTGCAACAACGCAAGGATATCCGGGTCGTGTTCACGGATATTGAAATGCCCGGTTCGCTTGATGGACTGAAACTCGCCCATGCAATTCGCGACCGTTGGCCGCCGATTGAAATCATTCTAACGTCCGGCCAGCACCGGCTGAATGCCGACCAAATTCCAGCGCGCGGTCATTTTATTCCGAAACCTTACAGCGGCGATGCAGTTGTTGCCGCCATTCGAAATTTTGCGCCTCCATCATGACCTGATTGGATGACGCGCTATTTGGCCGCGATGCCCGCGCGCCAGGCATCGTCACCGCCGAGCATTGTCGCCGCATCGCAACTCGATTATAGGCTTGCGAGATTATAGACTCGCGAGATTATAGACTTGCGAGATAATAGACTTGCGATCTGACCGAGGACGAAATGCCCGACGCTTTACAGTTGTTGAAGACCCGCCGCTCTGTGAAGCCCATGGAGCTGTCCGGCCCGGGCCCGGGCCCTGAGGAAATCGACAGCCTGCTCACCATCGCGTCGCGCGTGCCCGATCACGGCAAGCTCACCCCATGGCGCTTCATCGTGTTCGAGGGCGATGCGCGGCTTTCCGCCGGCGAGACAATTGCCGCGATCTTTCGCGAGGCCCACGCCGACGCGACCCCTGAGCAGATCGCGTTCGAGCGCATGCGGCTCGCGCGCGCGCCGCTGGTGGTTGCGGTGGTCAGCCGCACCGGCGCGCATGCCAAAGTTCCGGAATGGGAGCAGGAACTGTCGGCGGGCGCGGCCGCCATGAGTCTGGTGATCGCGGCGCATGCCATGGGCTATGCCGCAAGCTGGATCACCGAATGGTATTCTTACGACCGCCGCGTGCTGGACGCACTCGGTCTTGGCCCGAATGAGCGCATCGCCGGTTTCGTGCACATCGGCCGTCCCGCCAGGCCGCCCGAGGATCGCGATCGTCCCAAGCTCGGAGACATCGTCACGCACTATTCGGGGCCGAGGATCTGATGTTCTACGAGCATGACAAGCGCGATTCCACGCTGCTTCGTCACGACCCGTTCAAGGCCATCGTCGCGCCCCGCCCGATCGGGTGGGTTACGTCTATCAACTTGAAAGGCGAGGTGAATCTCGCGCCCTACTCGTATTTCAACGGCGTCAACAGCCGCCCCCCTTTGGTGATGTTTGCAAGCGAAGGCACCAAGGATTCCGTGAGTTTCATTGCCGAAACGAGGGAATTCGTCTGCAACCTCGCCACCTGGGACCTGCGCGAGGCCATGAACGCCACCTCCGCACCGCTGGCGCGTGGCGTCAACGAAATGGTGCACGCAGGCTTGGACCCCGCGCCGTCGCGCATCGTCAAACCGCCTCGGGTGGCGGCGTCGCCTTGCGCGCTCGAATGCAAGCTCGTGAAGATCGTCGCCATGGACACTTTCGACGGTCAGCCCCTCGACGCTCATGTGGTGTTTGGCCAGGTGGTCGGAGTGCATATCGACGATCGCTTTGTCGTGGATGGCGTGCTCGACACGGCAGCCATGAAGCCAATCGCCCGGTGCGGCTACGATCAATATGCCGTGGTCGAAAGCGTCTTCGCGATGCGGCGGCCGGTCGAGTGAACATTGCGGCGGCTGTGACGTTTAACCTTAATGTAATCACCGAAGCGCAATTTCCGGGTCATGTTTCGGTCACAAGACCCCGCCAGCAAGTTTCACCATAACCATGTGAATTGCTTGTCGGGTGGCCGACCCGGTTCGATGATCGGTTCAGGGGAGGACTGGTTTGGTGTTTGAGGGGCTCTTCGCGCGTGCACGCAACGGCGACCGCTCCGCCGAAGCCACCACCGCGCATTTGAAGCCGGCAGCAACGCGGCCAACCATCGGTTTGGCGCTCGGTGGCGGTGCCGCGCGCGGCTTCGCCCACATCGGCGTGATGCGCACATTGATCGCGCACGGGATCGTGCCGGACGTCATCGTCGGCACGTCCATTGGCGCGGTGGTCGGCGGCAGCTACGCCGCCAATCAGCTCGACGGTCTTGAAGCTTGGGCACGTACACTGACCGTGCGCGGCGTGCTGGGCTATCTCGACATCAGCCTGTCCGGCGCGGGCCTCATCCGCGGCGGGCACCTCGCCTCCCGCCTGACGGCGGCGATGGGCGACACCCGCATCGAAGACTTGCCGATCCGGTTTGCGGCCATCGCCACGGAATTCAATACCGGCCATGAAATCTGGCTCACGCGCGGAAAACTGCCCGACGCGATGCGCGCGTCTTATGCCTTGCCGGGGATTTTCCCGCCCGTGCGCATCGGCGGGCGCTGGCTGGTTGACGGCGCGCTGGTCAATCCGGTGCCGGTATCGGCGGCCCGCGCACTTGGCGCCCGGGTAGTGATCGCGGTCAATCTCAATGCCGACCTGTTCGGCCGCGGCACCATTATTCCCGACCACGGCTCCGACGAGAGCGATGAAACGCCGCCGCCGAGCGGGCTGCGCGGCGTCTTCAGCGGCAAGCGCTCGCTGCGCCAGTTTCTTGGCACGCGTGACCGCCCGGGCATACCGACGGTAATGGTAGAGGCATTCAACGTGATGCAGGACCGCATTACGCGCGCCCGGCTCGCCGGCGATCCGCCCGACGTGCTGATCAGCCCGCGTCTCGGCCAGATCGGTTGGTTCGATTTCCACCGCGCTGCCGACGCCATTGCGATCGGTCGAGAGACAGCGGAGAAGAATCTCGAGGCGGTGACCGAAGCGATCGCCGCCTTGCAGCAGCCAGAGAACGGCAACGGGATCGCAAAATGACTCAGGCCGTCCGAATGTAGTCCCGCATTGCTTCGGATTCCTGCTCGACCTCATCGACGCGTTGCTTGACGACGTCGCCGATCGAGATCAGTCCCACCAGCCGCTCCTTTTTCACCACCGGCATATGGCGGAATTTTCCCGCCGTCATCCGCTCCATAATGTTGGCGACCGTGTCGTCTTCCGTGCAGGTAGCGACGTTGCGGGTCATCACCTGACCGACTGGCAGCGCAAGCGCCGCGGCATCGTTTTCGGAAATCGCGCGCACGATGTCGCGCTCCGACAAGATGCCGGCGAGGCGGCCTCCCGCGCCGAGGATCACCACCGCGCCGATGCGATGCGCCGCCAAAAGCTGCGCCGCCGCAGAAAGATTCGCCGTTGGTTCGATACTGACAATATCGCCGCCCAAGTCACGTTTCTCGTTACGCTTCTTGGCGGCCAGAATCGTCTTGACGTCCATGACAGCCTCCATGCGCATGATCCCGAAAAGGCCTGTCCCCGACTTGGTCGGGGATGCGAAGCGGATTTCGGGCAAGATCATGCGCCAAGCGAAAGTTGCCCGGCGTTCGCGGAAGGAGCCACCAACCCGGGCCAGAGAAAACGATCCTGCCAGCGCGGGGTTCCGTCAACAGCACAGCGCGCGTTTCAGCCCATGCGCAATTGCATCGACCTATTCCCGCGTTGCACCAATTTCGTCCGGAGGCCCGAAATCGGGCTCGGGATCGAACCAGGAAAATAACAGCAGCCCCGCCATGAACCCGCCGATATGGGCCTGCCAGGCGATGACCTGGCCTTCGCCAGAAATGGGAAATGAGCCGAGCCCGAAAACCAGATTGGTCCCGAACCACGCAACCAGAAAGGCGACCACACGCGCATCGCGCAGGACGCCCACTAGCGAGAGTGCCGGCACGTGATAGTCGACGGGCTCGCCGCTGCGCCAGAAGTCCAGCGGACCGCCGCGCTGAAAGGCAAACCGCATGGCCGCCGCCATCGTGCCGGAAATCGCTGCGGACGCTCCGATCATTGGATTCGGCTCGCCGGCATGCGTGGCGAGATGGGTAGCGGCGCCCGCCGCCGCCGTCACCGCGAAGAAGGCGATAAAGCGCCAGGGCCCGAAGCGCCGCGCTACCGCACTTCCGAACGGCAATAGCCAGATTGCATTGACGCCGAGATGAACCCAACTGGCATGGATCAGCGAATAAGTGAGGAAGGTCCACAACTCGGCGCCGGCCCCGCCCGGCACCGCGCCACCAAGCACCACCGAGGGATCGTAACGCGCCGGGATGAAGGCGAACGTGTAAATAAATTCCACGTCCTGCGCATTGCTCAACACCAGCGTGCGCAGGGCATGAATGAACACCAGTACGCCCAGCACCGCGACGATGACCGGGGGAATATTGAACAGCGGTTCGCGTTTCAAGGAATGGTCCGGAGCTCTGGTAAGGATTTGAGTTACCCGGCTTGCACGCCCCACCGCAAGCCCTAACGCCATTTATGCGTCCAGCGCTCAAAGAAAAGCATCGGGCAAGGAACAAAGCGGTTCGCGCCTCTCCTTGCGCCGCGATCTTAACACTAACCCGCATTGGGCTGCGCGGCTCCGCCGTTCAGGCACGTCCCCTGCTCCATCAGAGCCGTCGCAGCGAATGGCCGGCGCGCCTGTCCCACTCGGAGACATAACGACGCCGGCACTGTCTCGCGACGGAACAGGTGGCGTTGACATGAAACATCCCTCCACGCGGGCGGTGTTCGACTATTGGAATAAGCGGCGGGCCAATCGACCGGCGCCCGAGCGCGCCGACATTGACCCGACCGAGATCCGTCACGCGCTCGGCGACACCTTCATGCTGGCGGCGGATTTCGTCGACCAACTCCGCTTTCGGCTTGCCGGTACGCGGGTCTGCGCGCTGTTTGCGCGCGAAATCAAAGGCGAGGCTTTTGAGACGTTGTGGACCGAAGCGAGCCGTGCAGGAATCGAAGACCTCATGGGCATCGTAACGGGCGAGACGGCGGGCGCGGTCGCAGGACTGACCGGGCGCACCGATGACGGCGCACGGGTCGATCTCGAATTGCTGCTGTTGCCGCTCGCCCATGCCGGCCTCGCCCGCATCCGCGCGCTAGGCGTCCTGGCTCCGCTCGATCCGCCCTATTGGCTGGGTGCAAAGCCGGTGACGGGGCTCGAAATGGGCACCGTTCGTCACGTCGGTCCCGAGGTCGCGAGCCCCCGAATAACATTTGTGACACCGGAACCCGAGCGCATCAGGGTGCGCCACGGCTTTGTGGTTTACAGCGGCGGGCGCGAAACCCCCTCCGGCGATCGGACCGGATAACGGGCCGTTAACGATAGAGACATAGGTTCCTTGGCTGCGGGGGAATGTGCCCCAGAATCCAGCCGACCCATGGCATTGCCACTGACCAAGCCGAGAATTTTGCCGCTGGCGGAAGAACGCCGGCGCCACCAACGCGTGAAGGTCAACCTGCTCGGCCGTTATATGCTCGCCGACCGGCGCGAATTCCCTTGCCAGGTCGTCAACATGTCGCCGGGGGGGATCGCGCTGATCGCACCGGTTTCCGGCAATCCGGATGAGCGCGTGATCGCCTATGTGGACCATCTCGGCCGGCTCGAAGGCAAGATCGCACGCCCGATCGACAATGGTTTTGCCATGACGATCGCGGCCACTTTGCGCAAGCGCGACAAGCTCGCGGCGCAGCTTACCTGGCTCGCCAACCGCAACATTCTCAATCTGCCGGAAGACCGTCGCCACGGCCGATTCACGCCGCGCAACCCGATCGCACGGCTCATCCTGCCGAATGGCACCAATGTCACCTGCCGCGTCATCGACTTGTCCGCCTCGGGCGCGGCGATCGCGATCGCGCCCGACCTGCTACCGCCGGTCGGTGCCGCGGTAACCATCGGCAAGACAACGGGACGTGTGGTGCGCCACATCGACGATGGCTTCGCGGTCGAATTCACCCGTCTGCAGCACACTGACTTCATCGAAGAAAACGTCACCGGCGATTAGCGCGCCGGCGCATGTCCAACCGGCCGCGGCCCGACCGAACACGCCATAACGTCAGCCGCCGGTAAACACATTCGATAAAATCGCCATCGCACGCCCGCGCAAAGTCGCGCGCGTTTGGCGCTGGCGTCCGCCACGCAAGGCCAAATCCATCAACGACCTAAAGTAAACGGAACCCGCGCGGGAACTTGCGCGAGCCCGCCTGTGTGGTTTTAGTCGATTAATGACTAAAATTTTAGACAAAATGTATTCGATAAGATTTTATTCGAATTAGACGACAAGACTTACAGTATTCGCTTCTTACTTTATTTTGCTTCTACTTAAATCTACTGCCCTGACTTAGCGGCACTGCAAAAACTTTGTGAGAAATGTGGTCCCAACAAGACGGGAAGGGGCCATAAAAATGGGCTGGCGTTTCAAACGGTTTTCCGACGGTGGCCTGGCTGGGCTGGCCGTCGTGGCGGTCCTGGCCGCTACGACGGCCGGCTCCGCTGCCGGCGAACGCGCGTCGTTCACGGCTGCGCACCGCGCATCGGCCGAGCGACCGGTTTATGCCGCGGTCGGTCCTGCGACGCGCGCTCCGATCGGCTGGGTCGAATTCTGTATCCGCTACAAGCCGGAATGCGAGACCAGGCCGTCAAGCCCGCGCGACGTGGTGCTCTCGTCCAAGGTCTGGACCGACATCATCAAGGTCAACCGTTGGGTCAACGACAACATCAAACCGATCACCGACCTCGAACATTGGGGCGTGGTCGAGCAATGGGACTATCCCGACGACGGCTACGGCGATTGCGAGGATTACGTGCTGCTCAAGCGGCGCATGCTGATACAGGCGGGCTGGCCGCGCGAGGCGCTGCTGATCACGGTCGTGCGCGACAAGAAGGGCGACGGCCATGCCGTGCTCACCGTCAAGACCGATCGCGGCGAGTTTATCCTGGACAACCAGGAGGCGCAAATCCTGCCCTGGAACAAGACCGGCTACCGCTTCGTGAAGCGGCAGTCGCAGTCGGACCCCAACACCTGGGTCGCGCTTGGCGAACCGGTGGTGGCGCCGGCGACGGTGTCGGCTCGCTAGCCTCGGATTTTGAAAAACGGATTACGCCTCGATTGAGATAACGAATTCGCGCCCCCGGTCACGTCCCCACCCCTCCCCGTCCCCAGACCGGGTTCGCGAGCGGCCGGCTCTCCCCCAAGAGCCGGCCGCACCCTGTTTGGGGTGCGCGTCCCCGCGATTGTCACGATGCGGCCAGACTGATGGCCATTTCTCAGCGCAATGCTCGGCGCGGGAGCGACGATGCATGGCGTGAAGCGCCGGTATTTTCCGAGAAGGAACGCGCGGCCCTGGCCTGGACCGAGGCACTGACGCTGGTGTCGCGGACGCATGCGCCCGACGACGTCTATGACATCGTGCGTCGACAATTCTCGGAGAAGGAAATCGTCGATCTCACCGCGGCGATCGCGGCCATCAACACCTGGAACCGGTTTGCGATTGGCTTCCGCGTGCCGCCGCAGATGGAAAGCAAGCGGGCCGCGGCCTAACCGATCCGCTTCAAGCTCCCGGCGTAGTGACGCCAGCGCTGCACATAGGTGTCGGCGCCTTCGCGGATCATTTCGGCCGCTTTCGCGTCGAGCGTGCGGATGACGCGCGCCGGCGCGCCGACGACCAGCGAATTGTCGGGAAACGTCTTGCCTTCGGTCACCACGGCGCCGGCCGCAACCAGGCAGTTGCGGCCGACCTTGGAGCCATTGAGCATGATCGCGCCCATGCCGATCAGGCTGTCATCGCCGACGATGCAGCCGTGCAGAATGACGTTGTGTCCGATCACGCAATTGTCGCCAACGACAAGCGGAAATCCGAGATCGGTGTGCAACGTGCAATTGTCCTGGATCTGCGAACGCTCGCCCAGTTCGATCCATTCATTGTCGCCACGCAGCAGCGCGCCGAACCACACGCTCGCCTCGCGCTTGAGCCGCACGCGCCCGATCAGCACCGCGGTGTCGGCGACGTAATATTGGCCATCGCCGGGAAACTCCGGCTTGATGCCATCGAGCTCATAGATCGGCATTCCCGCCTCCTGACGAGCCGACAATCGCAACGAATTAGGAAAAATGGAAGTCGCTTACGCTAGCAGCAGGCCGCAGGCCTGCAAGGTCATCACCATGACCATGCCCGACATCAGGCTCCAGAAGCCCGCGATAACCGTCGCCAGGAACACGAATTCAAAGCGGCGGCCTTCCAGCTGGCGGCCGAGAATGGTGTTGCGCATGATCAGGAAAGGGGCCGCCAGCATCAGCACCGGTACGGTCGCGATGGTTGCCGGGCTCGGGCCGGTCTGCAGCGCGCTGAAGCTCGGCAGCCGGCTGGTGATGAGTTGATAGGCCGAAGCGATGAGCCCCGCGACCGCAAAACCGAGCGCAAGCGCAAGCAGCATCTGAAGGGATTCCGGCGGCATTTCGGCCTCGAACGCAATACAGGCCGCCATTAATTGCAGACGCTATGCGGCCGCGCCAGCAAATCCTTAATGAAAGGTTAACAGGGCGCTTGGAGGGCCGCGGCGCGCGGCGTGGCATACTGACTTTTGATTCGGAAACCGCATGGCCACGCTCGCGCACCATCGCACACCGCCGAACCGGCCGCGCCAGCGTCATGCCGGGCACAGTCCGCTGACGGCGCCGCTGCTGCTGTTCGCCGCCGCCACGCTGATTGCCGCAAGCTACATCGCCTATGTGCTTTGGCCGCGCTGGCCGGACGCGGTCACGCTCGATGCGCCGTCAATTCCCATTGTCGTCGCGGGCGCCGCCTTCAACATCGAGCCGGCGGCGATCCGCAGGACCGTGCAGCGTCACCCGGGCACGCAGGAGCGCGTCGACCTCGCCTACCTTTGGCCTTCGCTCAAGCCACCCGATCCATCCGCCGCGCCGACGGTCGGCGCGCCGATCAATCCAAATGAGCGGCTGTTCGTGACCATCGCCGCCGGCGACGGCACATTGCCGCTGCTCGAACGCGTGCAGACGATCTATCCGCGCTATCTGGTGCCGGAGCCAACCGCTGGACCGAATGGCTTGACGCTGCGCGGCTTTCGCGACGGCACGCCCTACCAGGGCGAAGAGCTGGTCTTCGAGTCCGACGCGCCGACGCATTTCCTCGCACGCTGCTCGAAGCAAGGCGTGACCAATTCCGGTAGCTGCCTGCTGGAGCGGCGCATCGGCAATGCCGACGTCACATTGCGCTTTCCGCGCGACTGGCTCTCCGAGTGGCGGCGGGTTGCCGCCAGCATCGACCACCTGATGGCGCGGCTGCATCCCGGTACCTGAATTGCCGCCAGCGCGCTCCGGCCATGCCGTTCAAGGCGATCGACCGCCGGAACAATTGGAACAATCGGACGTATTATTACCGATGCCCCAGCATCGGGGGCGGCGGCGCACGTTTGAGGACAAGGCAATGGCCAAGGCAACCGCCCGCCCTACGCAAAAGCAGATTTTCAAGGTCGCGCTGGCAAGCATCGTCGGCTCGGTCATCGAACAATTCGACTTTTTGGTCACCGGCGTTATCGCGGCGACGGTCTGGGGCGGCGTCTTCTTCAAGCTTCCGGCGATCGCCGCGGTCGCGGCGGCCATCGGCGTCTACGGCCTCGGCATCATCATTCGTCCGGTCGGCGCATATATTTTCGGCAATATCGCCGACCGCCTCGGCCGCAAGGACGCGCTGGTTTATGCCCTGGTGCTGATGGGCGTGAGTACGCTGTTGATCGGGTTGACGCCGACCTATGACAGCATCGGCGTCACGGCGCCGGCCCTGCTGATCGCGTTCCGGCTGCTGCAAGGCATCAGTTTCGGCGCCGAGTTCGGCACCGCCTCAACCTGGGTGGTCGAACAGGCGGCGCACTCGAAGTATCGCGCATTCTGGGGCGCCTGGGTCGGCTTCGCGATCCCGATCGGACTGCTGCTCGGCTTTGGCTCGGTGATCCTGGTCAAATCGCTGACGACGGCCGACCAATTCACCGCCTGGGGCTGGCGCATCTTGTTCGTCGTAGGATTCCTGGTCGCCATCGTCGGCCTCATCATCCGCACGCGCACCGAGGACAGCTACCTGTTCACCCGCCACAAGGCCGGCAACGCCGTACTGGAATATCCCGCGCGCCAGGTGTGGCAGGACATGCCGCTGACGATCCTGCGCACGTCGCTGGTGAACGCGATGTTCGGTGGCGCCTTCTTCCTCTATTTCGTGTTCGGCACGAGCTACATGAAAACGGTCGGCTTTACCGGATCGACACCGGAAACGATCGGCCTGATCGCGGCCGCTTTCATGTTGGTTTTCATGATCGTCGGCGCGTTGCTCGCCGACATCATCAACCGGCGCACGATCCTGTTGATCGCGGCGGTGGTCTTCCTGGTGTTTGCGATCCCCTATTTCTACCTGATCAATACCGGCAACTTCCTGCTCGCCTGCATCGCCGAAATCGTCGGCTTCGGTTTTGTGTTCGGCTTCGGCTACGGCGCGATCCCGACCTTCTACACCGAGAATTTCCCCACGCGCTATCGCGCCTCCGGAGCCAATGCCGCCTACCAGATCGCCCAGATTTACGGTGGCGGACTGATCCCCATTCTCGCCGGCGCCATCCTGCGCGCCTATGGCATCAAAGAGGCATACATCTATATCGGCGGTCTTGTGATGATCTACGCGGTGCTGGCGATCCTCGCGATCCTGATCACGCCGGAAACCAAGGGCGTCAATCTCGAGCGCTGACGATCCGCCACGTCGTCGTGGCTCGCGCGGTCCAGATTTCGATTTACGCCTGAATTACTGCTAGTGTCGGGCGAATTCCATCGTCCCGCCCGGCAACACCATGAACAAAAGCTCGGACATCTTGCGCATCGGAACGGGTGCCGGCTTTGCCGCCGACCGTCTCGATCCAGCCGTCGATTTGGCCAAACGCGGCGCGCTCGACGTCATGGTGCTCGAATGTCTCGGCGAGCGCACTGTCGCCTTCGCCCATCGCGACCGCATGGCCGATCCGCGCCGCGGCTACAACGCCCATCTCGACCGACGCATGCGGGCCTTGCTTCCGGCATGCCACGACGCGGGTACGACCATCATCACCAATATGGGCGCCGCCAACCCGCGCGCGGCAGCAGAACGCACGCGCGACATCGCGCGAGAACTGGGCGTTGCCGGGCTCAAGATCGCCTGCATCGAGGGCGACGACGTCTCCGCCAGCGTGCCACGCAGCCAGGCATTCATGGACGAACCCGGGACACTGGCCGATGTCGATCGGCCGATTGTCGGCATGAACGCTTATATCGGCGCCGACGCCATCCTTCCGGCGCTCGCCGCCGGCGCCGACGTCATCATTGGCGGCCGGCTCGCCGATCCGTCGATGTATCTTGCAGCCATGATTCATCGCCACGGCTGGGACACAGGCGACATGGAACGCATGGGTGCCGGAACGCTCGTCGGTCATCTGATGGAGTGTGGCATGCAGATCACCGGCGGGTATTTTGCCGACCCAGGCGTCAAGGATGTCCTGCATCTCGCACAATGTGGCTATCCGATCGCCGAGGTCGCCGCCGACGGCTCCGCCGTGATCGGCAAATTGCCGCAGACCGGCGGATGCGTTACCGAGGCGACGGTGAAAGAGCAACTGCTGTACGAAGTGCACGATCCGGCCGCCTATCTGACGCCGGACGTGACCGCCGATTTCAGCCGCGTGCGGCTTGAAACGCTGGCGACGGACCGCATTCGCGTCTCCGGCGCTAGCGGCCGAACGCGTCCGGAGCGGCTCAAGGTCACGGTCGGTTTCGACCACGGGTTTTTGGCGGAAGCCGGCGTCAGCTATGCGGGACCCGCGGCGAGCGCGCGCGGGCGTCTGGCCGGCGAGATCGTGGCGACGCGTCTGAAGTCCGTGCATGGCATGACGGCGAACACGCGCATCGATCTGATCGGAGCGAACTCGCTGTTTGCCAGCGCTGGCAAAGCGCAAGACGAAAGCGAGGACGTTCGTCTGCACGTTGCATTGCGTACGGTCAAACGGGACGAAGCCGAGCTGATGCTGTGGGAGGTCGAATCGCTGCTGTGCTGCGGGCCGGCGGGCGGTGGCGGCTTTCGCGGCAGCATCACGCCGGCGGTGGCGACCAAATCGGTCTTGATCGATCGTGCCTTGGTCAAGCCGACATTGGAAATGTTCGTCACATGACGCCGCGCGGCCGCAACACACCCCTTCTCGTGCGCGACATCGCCCATGCGCGCGCCGGCGACAAGGGCAATACGTCCAATATCAATGTCTGGGTATTCGACCCGGCCGATTTCGAGCGGCTCAAACGCAATCTCACCGCGAAGCGTATCAAGCGTGAATTCCCTCGCCTCGTGCGTGGCGAGGTAAAGCGCTATGTCATCGATCACCTGCACGGGCTTAATTTCGTCATGCAGGACGCGCTTGAGGGCGGCGTCAACGCCTCGCTCAATCTCGATTCACATGGGAAATCGTGGAGCTATCTGATCCTCGGCCTGCCGCTCGATTCGGCGTAGCAGCGGGCGATCTAGTCGACCAGATCGACGTCCAAAATCGGCAATTCAAAAATGTACGAGCGGCGGCCCTTTTCGTTTTCCAGGAACAGGACGCCGATGAACTCCTCGCCGATATAAACCTCCAGCGAATCCGTCTTCTTCGGGCGCACGACCACGCGGATATTCTCGTTGTCGAATTTGCGCCGCAGGTAGGCATTGAGCGTCGGCACCGGCTGGATGGCTGGGTCGCTGCCGACCTGGATGACCATGCGGAAATTATAGGAACGGTCGCCGTCCTCGTCGTCGACGGTCAGCTCGCCGACGTCCTCGTCCTCGACGAATATCTCGGCCAGATCGCCCTGCTTCGGCACCACGCGAATCTTTTGCGTGCCGAACAATTTCTTGAGATAGGCGTCGAGCTTTCGGACTTCCTGCACGTCCACCGGAGGCGCTCCTTATTGTGAGTGACGCCTAGGTGCCCTATTGGGCGCGCGAGTGCAAGCGGGCCGCATCGACCAATCAACCGTCGAGCATGATGCCATACAGCATCTGGTCCATCGTGCGCGAAGGCTCGGGACAGCCGGCCGCGCCCACCACCTTGGCGGGGACGCCGGCGACCGTGACGTTGTTCGGCACCGATTTGATGACAACAGAGCCGGCAGCAATACGCGCGCAGTGGCCAACCTCGATATTGCCCAGGATCTTCGCGCCGGCGCCGATCATCACGCCGCGGCGGATTTTCGGATGGCGGTCCTCGTGTTCCTTGCCGGTGCCGCCCAGCGTCACGTCGTGCAGGATTGAGACGTCGTCGTCGATCGAGGCCGTCTCGCCCACCACCAACCCGGTGGCGTGATCGAGGAAAATGCCGCGGCCGATTTTCGCGGCCGGATTGATGTCGCATTGGAAGACCGACGAGACGCGGCTTTGCAGATAGAGCGCGAAATCCTTGCGGCCTTTGCCGAGCAGCCAATGCGCCAGGCGATAAGACTGGATGGCGTGGAAGCCCTTGTAGTAAAGCACCGGCTCGATGAAGCGGGAGGTTGCCGGGTCGCGGTCGACGGTCGCCACGATGTCGGCGCGGAACGTCTCGCCCAGTACCGGCTCATCCTGAAGCGCCTCGGTGTAAGCCTGGCGGATCAGGTCACCGGACACATCCGTATTGCCAAGCCGCTCGCTGACGCGATGGACGACGGCGGCCTCCAGGGTGTCGTGATGGAGAATGTTTTCATAAATGAAGGTAGCAAACTCCGGCTCGCGGCGCGCGATGTCTTCCGCTTCGTGGCGGATACGCGCCCAAACCGGATCGACCTTGTCGAGACCCTTGGCGGATTTCGTCTGATATTGCGCCATGAATTCAGTCTCCAACGCCTCTCGAACCCCTCAGATAGGTCTTCTAGCACAAATTTCGAGCCGCCAAGAGGGCCCCAAAATGCCCATGCGGCGCGGCTCACGGGCGTTGGTTAAGAAAATCCAGCACGCCGGCTTTGAATACCTTGTCGCCGACGGCAAGCATGTGATCGCGCCCCGGTATGTCGAGAAAGCGTGCGCCGGGAATGAGTACGGCAAGCTCGGCGCCCGACCCGGCGACCGCGTCCTTGCTTCCGACCGCCACCAGCACCGGCGGCTTGACGGCGGCCACCTGTTGGCGGCTCAAGGTCTGGCGCGAGCCGCGGATGCAGGCCGCGAGCGCTTTCAAATCCGCTTTGGTCTGCTCCGCAAAGGCACGGAACGTGCGGCCGGTGGGATCGGTCACATCGGCAAGCGAGCGCGCCTCCAATGCGTCGGCGATGCTTTCGGGCAAGCCCACGCCCTCCACCAAACGGATGCCGAGGCCGCCGAGAATGAGCGAACGCACGCGCTCCGGATGATCGACCGCCAGAAATGCGGAGATACGCGCGCCCATCGAATAGCCGATCATGTCGGCGCGCGCGATGTCGAGATGGTCGAGCAATGCGCGCACATCGCCGGCCATGACGGCGCTGTCGTATGCGGCGGGATCGTAAAGCTTGCTCGATGCCCCGTGTCCGCGGTTGTCGAGCGCTACAACGCGATAGCCGGCGCTTGTCAGCGTGGTGGTCCATGACGGGTGGACCCAGTTCGTCTCCTTGTTGGAGGCAAAGCCGTGCACCAGCACGACGGTCTCGCCCTCGCCCTCATCGAGATAGGCGATCTCGGCCTTACCATTCTTGAAAGTCGGCATATCGGAGTTTTAACCGCGCGCGGTCAGCGCCGCAAACCGTTGTTGGCGGCGTTCTTTGCGGTAACGCAAGACACGGAGCGTCGCGCGCTCGGCCGCGCTCTTGAGCGAGGAAACACACGCAACAACGGCCAATAGCGCGCCGAGCATCCAGAACAGCAGGTCGAAAACGGCGCCCGTCAGCTGGATCGCACCGCGCCCCACGACCTTGAGAATGGCGCGGGTTTTGCCGCCTTCTTTCTCGGCAAGCGTCGCCAGCCGTCCCATTTCGCGCGGACTTTCGGCGAGCGTCAAGCCATCGAGCGCGGCCTGCATGCCGGCCGTCTTCTGTATGCGTCCGACGTCGCGCACGACATGCATCAATCCGCCGGCACGTTCGAGCTTGACCGCTTCGCCCAGCGTCGTGCCGGCAAGGCCTGCCGTGTCCTGGGGCTCGCCGGAAAC
>DATATS010000075.1:0-2935 GCA_036268675.1 Pseudolabrys sp. | reverse complement strand
GGAAAATTGGGCTGCTCCTTGTAGCGGAACAGCGCCCTGATCGCTTCCGGCGCCGTGGTGATGCTGTAACGGCCGCACATCGTGTCAGTCCTCGCCCCGCATAGGCTTAATTGCGCCTTAACCGCCGATATTTAAACAGTTCTGCGACGGATTTGGCGGCGGGGCCTTGCATGAAATATCAGGATTGCGCCGGCGCGGCGCAAGCGGCCGCAGGCGAGTCATCCGGCGCCGCACCGGGTGGCCACCTGGCCGCCGCCAATATCAATCCGGCAACCGGGCTCGCCACCGACTATCTCAATCACTTCAATGAAGCGATCATGCTGCTCGAAATGCTGTCGAGCTCCCCCGATTGTCTCGACGACTTTCTTGGCTGGCGGCCGATGACCTACCGCGAGCATTTCGCGGCGTCGCACTTCAAGGGCCGCGACATGGCGATCGCCGCCTATGAAGCCGCCGATCCGAATTTGCGCGACTGCCTGGATGCGCTTGCCGGCACCATGACCGCGGTGCTTGAGGCGGCGCGCGCCGCCATGCGCTCCGACATGCCGGTCGATGCGACGGTCATGCTGGCGGAGCGCGCCGCGGCATGGTTGCGGCCGCTGGTCGCCCGCGCCGGTGCGCTGATCAACGGCGACGAGGCCGGGCATCGGATCGTCCCGCAAGCGGTGGTTGACGGGCTGATGAAGCGCTAGACCGTTACGCACGATCCCGAAACGCGGCTGAATTTCGGGTAAGATCGGCTGGCCAATGCCCGACCCTCGCATTTATCCCGAACGCCCTTTTCTCGCCGTCAGCGCGGCCATCATCCGCGACGGCAAGGTGCTGATCGTGCGGCGTGCGCGCAAGCCCGCGCTCAATCTCTACACACTGCCGGGCGGCGTGGTCGAAACCGGCGAAACGCTGTTCGAGGCGCTCAAGCGCGAAGTGCGCGAGGAGACGCAGCTCATCGTCGAGCCGTTCGCGCTCGCGGGCCATCGCGAGGTGATCGTGCCCGATAAAGAAGGCCGCACCGAGCGCCATTTCGTAATTTTGAGCTTTGCCGCGCGCTGGCTCGCGGGCGAGCCGATACTCAACGAAGAACTCGACGACGCGCTATGGCTGGAGCCAGCCGGCCTTGCCGGCCTTCACACCACCGATGGGCTTGCGGAGATCGTTGCTGCGGCTTTTGAACGGCTCGGCTAGGCCGCCTTGCGATTGCCGCAGAGCGAGGGCATATCAAGCGACCATGGGTGTTATCCAACGCACCGCGCAATCCTTGATGGCGGCGGCCATTGTCATGTCGCTCGCGTTGCCGGCGCGCGGCGTGGAGGTCACCGCGCCGTTCGATGGCGATCTGCAGCGTCTCGCCGAAATCCTCGGCGCGCTGCATTACTTGCGCGCGGTGTGCGGGGCGAATGAAGGCCAGAAATGGCGAAATGAAATGCAAGCGCTGGTTGACGCGGAGACGCCCGACGGCGAGCGGCGGCGCAAGATCGTCGCCAGCTTCAATCGTGGTTACCGCGGTTTTCAACAGACCTACCGCACGTGCACGCCGGCCGCCGACCTTGCCATTCGCCGCTATCTTGACGAGGGCGCCAGAATCTCGCGCGAAATCACCGCGCGATACGCCGATTAATCCCGCCGCAGTTAACCTTTCTCCCCGTTTCGGGGTTGGTGGGTTCTGCCCGCATGCTAACGTCCCGATCGGGAAACGGGACTGGTGTCCGGCATCGGACGCCCGGGGACAAAGGTAACAATGACCACAGCGGGGCGATCAACCCACACGCGTGAACCGGTGCCTGACCACGAGCAGAAGCGCGTGGCGCTCGGCTATTTGCAGGAAGCCTGGGCCGAAGCGCGCCTTGAGGGCATCGACGGCGATTGCCTGGCGCAAGCCTGCCTGTTTGCAGCGTTTGCCGAATTCGTTTCTACCTATGGCGAGGAAGCCGCTGCAACGTTCGCGGAAGGGCTCGGCTCGCGCATCCGCAACGGCGAATTTTCGCTCGACCAGTCGCGGCAATAGCCGCCGGCGCGACAGCCGAAAGATTCAAGCCTTCAATCCTGCATGTGCAAGCCGAAATGGCGCTCGAGCACGGCATCGACGTCGGTCGGATAAAACGGCTTTTTCAGAAAAGCGAGCGCGCCGGATGATTTTGCGCGTTCGGCCACGGCATTATCCAATGTGGAAGTCATAATCACCACCGCCACCTGCGGGCTTTCGCGCTTGATCTCCGACAGCGTCTCGAAGCCATTGAGGCCGGGCATGTTGTAGTCGAGAAAGACAAGATCGAATTTGCCGCCGCGCAACAAATCGAGCGCGGCGATACCTTCCGCCGCCTCGCCGACGTTGAGCGAGAACCGGCTGCCCGAGAGGATCTTGCGCACGATGCTGCGCATGGTGCCGGAATCGTCCACGATCAGCACGCGCGTCGGCATTTTGGCGCGGATGCAGACTTCGACCATCTTGCGCGCGTCGGCCGCATCCGCCGGTTTTATCAGCGCGCCGTCGGCTCCCTCCACGCGCGCGGTCCCGGGCGGCGCCGACATGACCAGTAGCGGTCCCGGCTTGACCGAGCGCGCGGCCTTGGTCACGGCCGCCTTGTCGGCAGCCGGCAATCCGTGATCGACGATGCAGATATCGACGCCGCCTCGTTCAAGAATGGCAACGGCAGCGGCGGTACCGTCGGCGGCGGTGAACTCGATCGGAACCGTGACCATCGCAGCGCCTCGCTGCCAAAGGTCGACTTCCGGCAGCGCCGCCGCAACCACCAGCATACGAAGGGAAACCAGATCGCCGCCGCTCATGATCCCCGCTCTCCGCGCCCCGGCTGAACAGTCCGGGCGAGGGGTGCTTCGATACCGTTGTTAAACAGTCGCGACGGCATTGCAATTCCACAGGGCTGGCCTGAATTAAAAGCTTGGGGAAAACTCTTATGCGGGTGAAACCGCGTGGCGG